>DATNMZ010000099.1:0-2016 GCA_035602095.1 Thermoanaerobaculia bacterium | reverse complement strand
CCGCGCGCGCCACGTTGCGCTCGGCGAGCACGGTGTGGAGCACCAACATCAGGTTCAGATCGATCGACGTAATGCTCACGATGGGTGATCTTATCTATCACGAATCATCACTTCCAGGGTGGGGTGCGCGAACCTAGAATCGAGGCATGAATCGATCGCCATTCTGGCTGGCCGCGGTCGCGCTGGTCGCGTGCCAGACGTCCTCACCTCTGCCTCGGAGCAATTCCATGTCGTCCACCATCCCGCGAGAGACCGTTCACGAGCTCGGCGTTCTCGACACGTTCATCTCCTATCGCGAGACCGGCACCGGCTCTCCCATCGTCTTCCTCCATGGGAACCCGACGTCTTCGTACGTGTGGCGAAACGTCGTCCCGCTCGTCGCCGATCGCGGCCGTTGCCTCGCGCCCGATCTCGTCGGGATGGGGCGCTCGGGCAAGCCGGAGAGCGCATATCGGTTCCATGATCACGCCCGGTATCTCGAGGCGTGGTTCGCCGGGCTCGACCTGCGTGACGTCGTGCTCGTGGGATACGACTGGGGCGGCGTCCTCGCGCTGGACTGGGCGTCGCGTCACGCTGATCGTCTGCGCGGCGTGGTCGTTTTCGAGACGTTCCTGCGGACCATGCATTGGAGTGACTGGCCCCCGCAAGGCGCGGAGCTGTTCCGGGCCCTTCGCACGCCGGGCGTCGGGGAGAAGCTCGTGCTCGAACAGAACGAGTTCCTCGCGCGGTCCTTGGCGAACGGCGTGAAGCACGGACTCGCGGAAAGCGACCGCGCCGTGTACTACGCCCCCTACCCCGATCCGGCATCGCGGCGACCGGTGTTGCAGTGGCCGCGCGAGATTCCGATCGAGGGCGAGCCGGCCGACGTCGCCGCGGTCATCACCCGCAACGGTGAATGGCTCGCTAAAACGCCCGGGGTCCCCAAGCTGCTCCTCACCTTCGATGGGACCGGGCTCAGCAACGCGCCCGCCGTCGTCGAGTTTGCGCGCAGCACGTTCCCCAACCTCGACGTCGTCCCCCTCGGCTCCGCTGGACACCACGCGCCTGAAGACGCGCCCAAGGAGATCGCGGGCGCGATCACGAGCTGGCTCGATCGCCACGCGCTCCGGTGAACGCCGACTTGACCCGCTTCGTTCACGAGCGCCGTGCGCTGATCTCAGCCGTTCGTGATCGACTTCCAATGCCGCAGCCGCTCAGCGATCAACTTCGCGCGTTGCCGCTCGTCGCGTCCGTCCAGGATGCTCATGTCCTCTGGCTCGGCGCGTAAGTAAACACCGGCCGTCCGCGCGTTTACTCTCGGGCGCGTGTCGGCACGAGTCGTGAAGTACCCGGACGCGCGATCGGCGGACTCCACCCGGATCTCCCCCATCCCGTACAACTGCGGCGCGTTCGGGTGCAGGGGCCGTTCTCCCTTCCAATGGTAGAAGACGCCCGAAGGTTCCTTCCTCTCCTTCACCGCTTCGCTCCAGTACCTCGCTGACAGGGTGCCGTCCTCTTGCCATGAGCGGCCGCCCACCTCCAGCGCGCCCTCGCGATCTCGCGAGATCCGCAAGAGGCTCACGGCGGAGGGTCCCCGCGGGCCGCGCTCGGTCAGGGACAACTGCCACCACAGGCCCTCGATGCGCGCGACGCGGCCCTCGTTCTCGATCCCTTCCGAAGCTTCTGGTTGACGACTCTCGTCTCGGAAGGGGTCATCGCTTCGCCGTACCGTACGCACGTGAGGCCGAGGAGATCGCTCGCAGCAGCTTCTCGTGCTTTCCTGACGAGCCAAGGAAGATGCGAGGCTTCTCCATCCGTTCCTCCGAAAGCACGTGGGCGTCGACATATCCTATCGGGAACTCGTGGAGAAGCCCTCGTCCGATCACGCCGCCTTCTGTTTGCTTTGGCGGCAGAACGCGAGCAAGTCGCGGTTGACGAGATCCGCATGCGTGGCCGTGAGACCGTGCGGAAGGCCTGGATAGTAGATCTCCGTCGCGCCCTTGATTAGTCTCGCGGACTTTCTCGCTGAGTCCTTGA
>DATNMZ010000098.1:0-2220 GCA_035602095.1 Thermoanaerobaculia bacterium | reverse complement strand
CTCGCGCGCGCGAGCCGGCTGCTCGGCGAGCCGCCGGGGGCCTATGTCGCGGAGCTGAAGATCGACGGCCTGTCGATCGCGCTGCGGTACGAAGAGGGCCGGCTCGTCCGAGGCGCGACGCGGGGCGACGGCGTGCGCGGCGAGGACGTGACGGAAAACGTCCGGACGATCCGGTCGATCCCTCTCCGGATCCCGGAGACCGGGACGATCGAAGTGCGGGGCGAGGTCTTCTACACGAAGACGGCGTTTCTGAAGGTCAACGCGGATCGGGAGGCGGAGGGGCAGCCGCTCTTCGCGAACCCTCGCAACGCCGCGGCGGGGACGATGCGCCTCCTCGACTCCCGGGTCACCGCCCGCCGGCGTCTGGACGCGTGGCTCTACGGGATCGGCGGCGCCGCGAGCCTCCCGCCTTCGCAGATGGAGACCCTCGCGCGTCTCCGGGAGCTCGGGTTCCCCGTGAATCCGCACTCCCGGCGCTGCGAGTCCTTCGAGGAGGTCCGGAAGTTCCTCGAGGAATGGGAAGGTAAGCGCCACGAGCTCGACTTCGAGACGGACGGCGTCGTGATCAAGGTGGATGACCGCGCTCTGCAGGAGCGGCTCGGATCGACGGCGAAATCGCCCCGCTGGGCGCTCGCCTACAAGTTCCCGGCCGAGGAGAAGACCACGCGCGTGCTCGACATCACCGTGCAGGTCGGGCGGACGGGCGTTCTCACCCCCGTCGCGCACCTCGATCCGGTGCTCCTTGCGGGCACGACCGTCCGGCGCGCGACGCTTCACAACTACGAGGACCTCGCGCGCAAAGACGTCCGCGTCGGCGATACCGTGGTCGTCGAGAAGGGCGGCGACGTCATTCCGAAGGTCGTCCGCGTCTTGACCGACGCTCGCCCGTCCGGGGCGCCGCCGTTCGCCATGCCGTCCCGCTGCCCGGTGTGCGGCGATCCGGTTTCCCGCGATCCGGGAGAAGTCGCTACCCGGTGCGTGAATCCGTCGTGCCCCGCCGTGGTCCGCGAGGCGCTGCGTCACTTCTGCTCCCGGCGCGCCATGGACATCGAGGGGTTGGGCGAGAAGCTCGTCGATCAGCTCGTCACGGCGGGCCTCTTGACCGACGTCGCGTCGATCTACGCCTTGCGCGCGGAAGACCTGGTGGCGCTCGAGCGCTGGGGGGAGAAGTCAGCGGCGAACCTCGTCGCCCAGATCGAGGCCAGCCGCGAGAGCGATCTGTCGCGACTCCTCTTCGGTCTCGGAATCCGCCACGTGGGGGAAAAAGCGGCGCGCATCCTCTCCCGCCGGTTCCGGACACTGGACGCGCTCGCGTCGGCATCGGAGCAGGAGCTGCAGCGCGCGGAAGAGGTGGGTCCCAACACGGCGGCGGCTTTGATCGCCTGGTTCTCCCACCCGCGCCACCGCGAGCTCCTCGAACGCCTTCGCGCGCGCGGAGTGAATTTCACGTCGCGAGAGGAAGCGCCCCCTCCGGACGGGCCGCTTTTCGGAAAGACGGTCGTTCTGACGGGCGCGCTCGCCGGCGTCCCGCGAGACGAAGCCGCGGCGCGGTTGGAAGCCGCGGGAGCCCGGGTCGCCGGATCGGTATCGAAAAAAACCGACTACGTCGTGGCCGGAGACGCGGCCGGGTCCAAGCTCGAAAGAGCGCGCTCGCTCGGCGTCCGCGTCGTGACCTGGGACGAAATGCTTGACATAATGAGCGGATAAGACCCGTTTGGAGGAGGTCCTTTGGACTTACCGGCGCGAGTCATCATCTTCTGCCCGACTCTGGAGCTCAAGAACAAGCCGGGGCGGCTCGTGGCGATCTCCCCGAACGGCTTCTACGAGATCTGGCTCGACTTCTCCGAGCGCAACCACACGGTTCTCGTGCCCGTCGCGGGCACCGCCCTCGTTTTCGCGGAACCGAACACGCATAGCACGCCCATTCCCGAAATCGAGCGGTAGACCCTGGACGGGAAACGGGAAACGGGAAACGGCCGTCAGCCGTCAGCTGTCAGCTTTTGGCTGTCACCTGTCACCTGTCACCTATCACCTATCACCTATCACCTACCGCCTACGGGGAATAGGTCCAGCAGCTCCGGGAGCGCGCCGACGCGGTCGACCGGCTCTTCCGCGGCCCCGGCGCCGATCAGGATGGGATGCAGCCCGGCCGCGCGGGAGCCGATGACGTCGATCTCGAAGACGTCGCCGACATAGGCGCAGTCGCCCGGAGGCAGGCCG
>DATNMZ010000097.1:0-3129 GCA_035602095.1 Thermoanaerobaculia bacterium | reverse complement strand
CGGAATCGGAGCTGCTCCGGTCCGCGGGGTTGAACTACAAATTTCTTTTCGAGGTGCTCGGCATCTGGCTCCCCCGGGTGCGCGTCGAATGCAATTTCCGGCGGCCCGTCAAGCTCGACGAGCTCCTCGTCGTCGAGGCGTACTTCAGCCGGATCGGCCGGACGTCCGTGCGCCTCGACTTCGAGGTCCGGCGCAAGGCGGACCCGACTCCGCTGGTGGCGACCGGACGCTACGTGCTCGTCTGCGTGCAACAGGGCACCTTCGCGCCCGTCTCCGTGCCCCAAGAGATTCGGACACGGCTCGCGAAATACATGGAGTCGCCGCCCGCTTCCGCTTCCGTTAGCCCGGAGACCGGGGCTTGAGACCCGATCTCCCCTCTCCCACTTACCGCTAGAATCCCCCCGGGCCGTTCGGGGGGCCATGGCAACCGTCACTTTCCGCCAAGTCTCCAAGTCCTACGGAGGGGCTTCCGTCATCGAGGATCTGAACCTCGCGATCGCCGACCGCGAGTTCATGGTTCTCGTCGGGCCCTCCGGCTGCGGCAAGTCGACCGCGCTGCGGATGATCGCGGGCTTGGAGGACGTCTCGGGCGGCGAGATCGCGATCGGCGAGCGGGTCGTCAACGAGGTTCCTCCGAAGGACCGCGACATCGCCATGGTCTTTCAGAACTACGCGCTCTACCCCCACATGAGCATCCGCGAGAACCTCGAGTTCGGACTGCGGATGCGGAAGACGCCGCGGGAGGAGCGGAACCGGCTCGTTCAAGAGGCCTCGGAAATGCTCGGCCTGTCCGCTGTTCTCGAGCGCAGACCTTCCCAGCTCTCCGGCGGACAGCGGCAGCGCGTCGCTCTCGGGCGGGCCATCGTGCGCAAGCCCGCCGTCTTTCTCTTCGACGAGCCTCTCTCGAACCTGGACGCCAAGCTGCGCGGACAGATGCGGGCGGAGATCAAGAAGCTGCAGGACCGACTGAAGACGACGACGGTGTACGTCACGCACGACCAGGTCGAGGCGATGACGATGGGGTCCCGGATCGCCGTGATGAAGGAGGGGAAAATCCAGCAGGTCGGCGAGCCTCTCGAGATCTACGACCGCCCGCGAAACCTCTTCGTCGCCGGATTCATCGGGAGTCCTCCGATGAACATGCTCCCGGCGACGGTCGGCGGGCGGGGAACGGCGGTCGAGGGAGATTCCTTCTCTCTCCCGGTTCCCGGCCCCCTGCGGCCGGCTGCCCTTCGCCGCGAGGGAAAGCCGGTCATCATCGGCATCCGGCCGGAGAATTTCCATCGTCCCGGGTCCGTCCCCGTGTCCGGGCACGCTTCCGTAACGCTGGTCGCGGAGGTCGTCGAGCCGCTCGGAGATGAAGTGATCGTCCACGCGCGTATCGGAAATACCGCCGTCCTCTGCAAGCTCGGCCCGCGCGAAGCGCCGCCGCTCGAGCGCCCTTTCGAAGCGCTCGTCGACCTCGATCGGGTCCACTTCTTCGACGCGGAAACGCACGAACGGATCGAAGCGTGACGCGCCTCAGGGCGCCGGGCAAGGAGGGCCCCGGGCCGGAGGGCTCCTCGCTCCCTTTTCCGGACGGCTTCCTCTGGGGGGCGGCTACCTCCGCGTATCAGATCGAGGGGTCGCCGCTGGCGGAGGGCGCCGGGCCGAGCATCTGGCACCGGTTCTCGCACACGCCCGGGCTCGTGAAGGACGGCGACAACGGCGACGTCGCGTGCGACCACTACCGCCTCTGGAAATCCGACGTCGCGCTGATGCGGGAGCTCGGCCTGACCGCGTATCGTTTCAGCGTTTCCTGGAGCCGGGTCCTGCCGGAGGGAACCGGGCGCGTCAACCCGGCCGGACTCGATTTCTACAGCCGCCTCGTGGACGCCCTCCTCGAAGCCGGGATCCGCCCTTTCGCAACGCTCTACCACTGGGACCTTCCGGCGGCGCTCGACGACCGGGGCGGCTGGTTGAACCGCGACTCCGCGGCGTGGTTTGCCGGCTATGCGGACATCCTTTTCCGGGCGCTCGATGACCGCGTCGAGGCCTGGGCGACGTTGAACGAGCCGTGGGTCGTGAGCGACGGCGGATATCTCTGCGGCGCCCTCGCCCCGGGACACCGGAACCTCTTCGAGGCGCCGCTCGTATCGCACAACCTGCTCCGCTCCCACGCGGCGGCCGTCGAGGCGTACCGCGCCGCTTCTTCGCGGCGCGCGATCGGAATCGTCGTGAACCTCGAGCCCAAGTACCCGGCGTCGCAGCGGCCGGAGGACCTCGCCGCCACCGCCCGCGCCGACGCGTACATGAATCGGCAGTACCTCGACCCGATCTTCTTGGGCCGATACCCGGACGAGCTTCCCCAGATCTTCGGAGAGGCCTGGCCACACTTCCCCTCTCGCGACTTCGACGCCATTGCCGCCCCGATCGATTTCCTCGGGATCAACTACTACACGCGAGGCGTCATGCGGGAGGACGCCCGCGAGCCGATCCTGCGCGCGTCGCGCGTCCGCCAGCGGCGCAACGTCCACACCGAGACGAAGTGGGAGGTCTATCCGGCGGGGCTCTCCGACGTTCTCGCCCGCGTCACCCAGCGCTACGGGGGCGTGCCGCTCTACGTGACGGAGAACGGCGCGGCCTTCTACGACCCGCCGGGGGCGGACGCGGCCGGCGAGGACCCGATGCGTGTCGCGTATCTGCGCGACCATCTGAAGGCGGCGCGGCTTGCGCTGGACCTGGGAGCCAACCTCCGCGGCTACTTCGCGTGGTCGCTTCTCGACAACTTCGAGTGGGCCCACGGCTACTCGAAACGCTTCGGCATCGTGCACGTCGACTACGCGACCCAAAAACGCACGCCCAAGGCGAGCGCGCGGTTCTACTCCGAGGTCATCCGGACTTCGGGACGGATCCTCTGGAACGGTTCGGCCCCGTAGGCCGGCCCTGGCGAGAAGACGGCCAGGATCCGCTTTCAAACAGGACATCGGCGGGAAGCTTTCGAACGAGGAGCTCCCGGCCTTTGACGTGCACTCGCCGGCCGTCGAAGCTCGCAACGATCCGGCCGGGTGGAAGCGGAGGGGCGAGCGCGATCCCGCCCCGCGGAATCGCCAGCCCTCTTGCGATCCGGAATCGCACCCCGCGCGCCTC
>DATNMZ010000096.1:0-2196 GCA_035602095.1 Thermoanaerobaculia bacterium | reverse complement strand
CCGACGCTCTGCCGCTGACGCCTCTCGAATCGGAGAAACGCCGCCGCTTACGCGCGCCCTTCGAGAAGCGCCATCGGAGACACGCGGCTCTCTTGCTCGACCTGCTCTCTCGTACACTGCCTGGCGGCCTTGTCCGGCCGGAAACGGAGCAGTCTCGTCCCGTGCCGGAACCGGCCGCCCGTGAAGTGGTCGTACTGAACTTCGACGACGAGCTTCCCGTCGAGCGGCTCCCACTCGCCGGTGCGCTCCGTGCTCCAGCGGCTCGGTCCGCCCGGCGCCTGGCCCGTGAACCCGGGAGGCTTCACGTGCTTCTCGAGGTCCCGAAGGAGCTCCTTCTTCAGAGCCGTCGTGAGACCCGAGCAGAAGCCGACGTGGTCGAGCTTGCCCGCGCGGTCGTAGAGCCCCAGGAGGAGGGAGCCCAGAGCTTTTCCTTTCGACGCGTAGCGGAACCCCCCGACGACGCAGTCCGCGGTGCGGAGAAGCTTGATCTTCTGCATTCCCGTCCGGTCGCCCGAGCGGTACTCGAGGTCCGAGCGCTTCGCGATCACGCCGTCCATCGCGCCTCCCGCGGAGCGCAGCCACTTCTTCGCGCGAGCGAGGTCCGCCGTCCAGGGAGACAGCCGGATGCCGACCGGGCCGCCGAAAAACTTCTTCGCGAAAGCCTCCAGCCGCCGCCGGCGCTCGGAAAGCGGAAGCCCGGCGAGAACCTTCCCCTTCTCGTCGACGAGCAAATCGAAGACGAGGTACAGCGCCGGAGTTTCGGCGGCGAGCTTGCGGACCCGGCTCTCGGCCGGATGAATCCGCTGCAGAAGATCGTCGAAGGAGAGACTCTTCCCGACGGGAATCACGATCTCGCCGTCCAGGACGAACCGCGGCGCCGCCAGGGACTTCAAACCGGCGACGAGCTCGGGGAAGTATCGGGCGAGCGGCTGTCCGCTCTTCGACTGGAGCTCGACCGCATCGCCGTCGCGGAACGCGAGGCATCGGAATCCGTCCCACTTCGGCTCGTACTGCCACTCCGAGCCCTTCGGAATGTCGGAGACCAGCAGGCCCGCCATCGGGAGGTAGGGGGGGCGGATCGGAAGCGCCATCGCCGACTTGCCGGCGCCGGTTTCGCCCGGCGGCGGCGGGTTCTCGCGCGGAGCGGCCTTCCGCTTCCGCCCCGGGCTCACAGGAACTTCTCCAGCCGAAAGCGGCCTTTCGCCTCGAGCAGGGGTTTCCAAAGGTCGCCCCGCTTCGCGATGCGCGCCGGGACGTTGTCCATGCGAAAGTCCTCGATGCGGACCCCCTTCTCGATTTCCTCCCAGGTGACGGGGGTCGAAACGGTCGCCCTCGGCTTGGGCCGGACGGAGTAGATGGACGCGAGTGTCCGGCCCCACGCGTTCTGGTTGTAATCGACGAGAACGCGCCCCTTCGGCCGTTTCGCGATCTTGTACTCCGCCGTCACGAGCGCCGGGTCGCGGGCCTCGAGCGTCCGCGCGAACTCCTTCGCGAAAGTCCAGACCTGTTTCTGCGTCGGGCCGCGAACGATCGGCACGTACACGTGGATGCCTTTCGATCCGGTCGTCTTCGGGTAGCTCGGCATCCCGAGCGTCTCGAGCGACTCGCGCACGAGTCGGGCGGTCTCCGAAACCTGCCGGAAGCCGGCGTCCGGCACCGGGTCGAGGTCGAAATGGAGGTAGTCGGGACGGTCCACGTCGTCGCATCGCGCGTACCACTGGTTCAGGTCGATGCACCCGAGGTTGACGACCCACAGCAGGGAAGCGATGTCCTGGACCATCGGGAAGTCGATGATGTTTCCGGAGGAGTGCTCGATCGAACAGAGCTCGATCCAGTCGGGCCGCGGCGAGGGCGCCCGCTTCATGAAAAAGAATTCTCCCGCGGCGCCGTGCGGGTAGCGCTTCATGACCATCGCGCGGTCCTTCAAATGCGGCAGCAGCGCGAAGGAGACGTCCGCGTAGTACTGGAGCAGGTCTCCCTTGGTGATTCCGAGCTCGGGCCAGAAGGGCTTGCCGAGGTTGGTCAGCTTGACGGCGCGCCCGCCGGCGGAAATCTCGACGTCCCCCGGCTCGCGTGGAATGAGCAGGCGCCCGGGAGGGGCGGAGGCCCTAGACGAAATCGCTCGAGTCCGCTTCGAACTCTCTTTCTCACTCCCGCTCCCGCTCCGGCGCGAAGGGTGGTGGTCCCGCGTGGCGG
>DATNMZ010000095.1:0-3343 GCA_035602095.1 Thermoanaerobaculia bacterium | reverse complement strand
GGTGAATTTCGCCGGTCTCTTTTCGAGAAAGGCGGTCATCCCTTCCTTCATGTCCGCCGTCGCGGCGCAGAGGCCGAACAGCGTCGCCTCGAAGAGCCGCCCCTCCGCGGCGGGCATTTCGATCCCGCTGCGGATCGCCTCGAGGGCGTAGCGGCACGCGGCCGGCCCGTTGGCCGCGATCGCCTTCGCCATCTCGGTCGCGCCGGCGAGCGCCTGCCCGGCCGGCACGACGCGATTGACGAGGCCGATCCGCTCCGCCTCGGAGGCCGTCAGCGCCTTGGACGCGGTCAGCACGAGCTCCGAGGCCTTCGCCCGTCCGACCAGCCGCGCCAGCCGTTGCGTGCCTCCATACCCCGGCAGGATGCCGAGCGACGTCTCGGGCAACCCCATCCGCGCGTTCTCCGACGCGACGCGGAGCGTGCAGGCCATCGCGAGCTCGAGGCCGCCCCCGTAGGCGAACCCGTTGATCGCCGCGATGGAAGGAGCGGGGAGGTTCTCGATCCGATCGAGGACCGCCTGGCCGCGCCGCGCGTGCTCGCGTCCTTCGATCGGAGTCAGCTTCGCGAGCTCGCCGATGTCCGCTCCGGCGATGAACGCCCGGTCGCCCGATCCCGTGACGATCAGGCAGCGCAGCGAGGAGTCCTCTTCCGCCTCCGACACGGCCCGGTCGAGGCCCTCGAGCACCTCGACGTTCAAGGCATTCAGCTTCTCCGGGCGGTGAACGGTGATCGTTCGGATCCCCTCCGCGGTCTCGACCCGGACGAGCTCACTCACTTCTCCCCTCCGTACTCGTAGAAACCCCGCCCCGACTTGCGGCCGAGGCGACCCGCAAGGACCATCCGCTTCAAGAGGGGTGGGGGCGCGAAGCGCTTCTCGCGGTACTCGTCGAACATGATCTGCGCGATCGAGTAGGTCGTATCGAGACCGACGAAATCGAGCAGCTTCAAAGGCCCCATGGGGTGCCCGCAACCGAGCTCCATGCCCTTGTCGAGGTCTTCGGCGCTGCCGACGCCTTCCTCGAGCGCCCGAATCGCGTCCAGGAGGAACGGCACGAGGAGCCGGTTCACGACGAACCCGGAGTTGTCGCGCGCCCGAATCGGGTCCTTCCCGAGCGACTTCGCAAACTCGAAGACCGTATCGAACGTCTCGTCCGAAGTCGCCACCGTCCGCACGACCTCGACGAGCTTCATCACGGGAACCGGGTTGAAGAAATGCAGGCCGGCGAACCGGTCGGCCCGCGCGGTCGCCGCCGACAGCTCCGTGATCGTGAGCGACGAAGTGTTCGAGCAGAAGATGGTCTCCGGTTTGCAGAGTCGATCGAGCTCCCGGTAGGTCTCCTTCTTCAGATCCAGATTCTCGACAATCGCCTCGACGACGATGTCGCAGTCCGCGAGGTCGGAAAGGCGCGTGGTGGCCGACAGCCGGGACCTCGCCGAGTCCCGCTCCTCGGAAGCGATCTTCTTCTTCTCCACCGCTTTCGCGAGCGATCCTTCGATGCGCGAGACCCCCTTGCGCCCGAGCTCCTCCGAGACTTCGCGCACGACCGTCGTGTAGCCGCTTCTTGCGGCGACTTCGGCGATACCGGACCCCATCAACCCCGCGCCGAGCACTCCGACCTTACGAATCTTCATCGCGGTTCCCGTCCTCTCTCTCTTCGAATGGGATCGCGGGCTCCGACGCTGCCGGCTCACCGCAGAACTGTCGCACCGTCAGGTCCCGCGTGAATCCCGGTCCGGGCAGGGCGGTCAAGGGCGAATGGGGCGCGATCACGATCCACTGGTTCAGAAGCCAGTGGGACAGCGCCTCGCGGCAGAGGCTGCCATCATTGAACGTGACGAGCACGCCGTTCAAGTCGCCGACGCGCTTGGTCTTGAGCTCCTCGAGAAAGGCAGCAGCGGCTGCCGTCCGCACGGGAAACGAGAGGATCCGTTTCGTCCAGTCCAGCGCGCCTCCTCACGGCACCGTTTCGAGCACGACCGCGATGCCCTGGCCCCCTCCGATGCACGCGCCCGCGAGGCCGTACCGAACGCCGCGCCGGCGCATCTCCTTCAAGAGGGTGAGCGTACAGCGGGTGCCGGTTGCGGCGAGCGGGTGCCCGAGGGCGATCGCGCCTCCGTTCACGTTCAGCTTCTCGCGGTCGAGGTGGAGCTCGGACACGACCCCGAGAATCTGGCCGGCGAAGGCCTCGTTGATCTCCCAGAGGCCGATCTCGTCGGCGCGGAGGCCCGCCCTCTGCAGCGCGGCGCGAGCCGCGGGCGCGGGGCCGAGACCCATCAGCTCGGGTTCGACGCCGACCACCGCCCACGCCACGAGCCGGCCGAGCGGCTTTCTCCCCTTCGCGCGCGCCGTTTCGGCGGAAGTCACGACGACGGCCGCCGCCCCGTCCACGATTCCCGACGCGTTCCCCGCGGTGACCTGACCCCCCTTTCCGAAGGAGGGCGGGAGCGCCGCGAGCGCCGCGAGTGTCGTGTCGGGCCGCAGATGCTCGTCCTTCTCGACGCGCACCGTCTTCTTCCCGGCCTTCACCTCGACCGGCGTGACCTCCTCGGAGAGGCGGCACGCGCTCCAGGCCGCGGCCGCGCGCTGCTGAGACGAGAGCGCGTACTCGTCCTGTTGCTCGCGCGTGATCCCGTACCGGGCGGCGACGCGATCGGAGGTCTGGGCCATGTAGAGGCCGCACTGCGTGTCCAGGAGCGCCACCAGGAGCGAGTCCTCGAGAGCGCCCTGGCCGAGCCGCAGCCCCTTGCGGGCGCCGCGGACGACGTGCGGCGCCTGCGACATGTTCTCCATGCCGCCCGCGAGGACGGTCTTCGCCTCTCCGAGAAGGATCCGGTGCGCGGCCTGAACGATCGACTCGAACCCCGAACCGCAGAGCCGATTGACGGTCAGGGCCGGAACTTCTTTGGGCACGCCCGCCTTCAACCCGACGTGCCGCGCTCCGTAGATCGCGTCGCCCGACGTTTGAAGCGCGTTGCCGAAGATGACGTGATCGACCTCGGCCGGATCCGTGCCCGTCCGCGCCAGGACCTCCCGGGCGACGTGCGCGCCCAGGTCGATGGCGGAGACGTCGGAGAACGACCCGTTGAACTCCGCCATGGGAGTGCGCACGCCGTCCAGGATCACGATGTCTGCCATCAAGAATCTCCCGAAGAAATCTACAACAAAAACGGGCCATTCGCCGTACCCCGGCGTCTTAAGCGGGTCCCGAAGCCAGCGGGAGCGACGGTCTTCTAAGGCCGATCTGATCCATCCGCTCGCAGCGCGAGGAGTCTCCCGACCGAAGGGAGGGAGGAGCCTTGCGCTGCGGGAGGCGGAGCGCGGCGGGGGAATCAGGCGAACGGTC
>DATNMZ010000094.1:0-2844 GCA_035602095.1 Thermoanaerobaculia bacterium | reverse complement strand
CGGCAGGCCGAAGACGAGGCCGACGGCGGCGGTGATGAGCCCGGCGAGGAAGAAGCTCGCGAGCAGCGGCATGTGGGGGACGCGCAACATGAGATTGAACGCCGCGAAGGCGCCCACCGCCATGAAGGCAGCGGAGCCGAGCGAGAGCTGTCCGGCGTAGCCCGTCAGGATGTTCAGGCCGAGCGCCGCGAGCGAGAGGATGAGAAAGGGGATCAGGATCGCGTTGAACCAGTAGTCGTTGCCGGCGAGCGGCACGACGACGAAGGCGGCGAGAAGAATTCCCGCAAAGGCAATGCGGTCCTGACGGATCGGGAAGATCCGCTGGTCCTCCTCGTAGGTTGCCCGGAGCTGCCCGGCCTCGCGATAGATCACACGCGCTCGATCCTCTTCTCCCCGAAGAGCCCCTCCGGTCTCACCAGCAGAAAGAGTGTCGCCAGCATATAGGGGAACCAGTTCTCGATCCCGCCGCCGATGTGCGGCCCGATGTAGATCTCCGCGAGCTTCTCGCTGGCGCCGACGATCAGACCGCCAACGATTGCGCCGGGAATCGAGGTGAAGCCGCCGAGGATCAGAACGGGCAGCGCCTTCAGCGCGATGAAGGTCAGCGAAAACTGCACCCCCGTGCGCGACCCCCAGAGAATGCCCGCGACGAGCGCGACGAACCCGGCGGCCGACCAGACGATCACCCAGATCTGCTCGAGCGGGATCCCGACCGCGAGCGCGGCCTGGTGGTCGTCGCCCACGGCGCGAAGCGCGCGCCCGATCCGGGTCCGGCTGAAGAAGAGGGCGAGTGTTGCCACGAGGAGGGCGGCGACTCCCGCGGCGAACAGGTCGAACTGGCTGACATGAATGCCGCGGATGTTCAGGGGGACATCGGGGATGCCGATCTCCAGGCCGTGGACCTGCGCTCCGAGGATTCCCTGGGCGGTTCCCTCGATCAGGAACGCCAGGCCGATGGTCGCCAGAAAGAGCGCAATCGGCGGCTGGTTGACGAGAGGGCGCAGCACGAGGCGCTCGACGAAGAAGGCGAGCAGGACCATGACGGCGAGCGTCGCCGCCGCCGCGCCCGCGAACCGCCACCCCTTCTCGACGAGGCTCACGAAGATCAGCGCCGCGATGAAGACCATCGCCCCCTGCGCGAAGTTCAGGACGCCGGAGGCCTTGAAGATCAGGATGAACCCGAGGGCGACGAGCGAGTACATGACCCCCGCCAGCAGGCCTCCGATCAGGACTTCCGCGAAAAACGACCAGTCCACGATGGGTTCCTAACCGTGCGCGACGCCCAGGTAAGCCTCGATCACGGCGCGGTCGCCGCGGATCTCGGCGGGCGTCCCATCGGCGATCTTGCGGCCATAGTCGAGCACGACGACGTGATCGGAGAGATCCATCACGACGCCCATGTCGTGCTCGATGAGCACGATCGTGGTTCCGAACTCTTCGTTGACATCGAGGATGAAACGGCACATGTCCTGCTTCTCCTCGACGTTCATTCCCGCCATCGGCTCGTCTAAGAGGAGCAGCTGAGGCTCGGCGGCCAGCGCGCGCGCGAGCTCGACTCGCTTCTGGAGCCCGTAGGGGAGGCGGCCGGCGGGCGTCTTGCGGATCGCCTCGATCTGGAGGAAGTCGATGACCTCCTCGACCTTGCGGCGGTGCGCCATCTCCTCCCGGCGGGCGGGCCCCCAGTAGATCGCCTGCGCGAGAAGGCCCGAGCGCATCTTCAGGTTCCGGCCCGTCAGGATGTTCTCGAGCACGCTCATCCCTTTGAAGAGGGCGATGTTCTGAAAAGTCCTTGCGATTCCCTGTCGCGCGGTCTCGTGCGGGTTCATCCGCCGCCGCCGGACTCCCTGGAAGGTGACGGCGCCGCGGCGCGGGTGGTAAACGCCGTTCAAGACGTTCAACAGCGAGCTCTTGCCGGCCCCGTTCGGGCCGATGATGGCGCAGATCTCACCGCGGGCAACCTCCAGGCTGACGTCGGAAAGGGCGGCGACGCCTCCAAACGAAAGCGACACCTCCTCGACCTTCAGCAGCACCTCCCCGATCCCCTTCCTCGCGTTCACGGAGAGCCCGACCCCCGCGCTATCGCGGGAATGGGGAAGGTCCCCGTCGGGAAGGAGGAGCGGTGAACCCGTCCGCCGAGCGCGGACAATTTCACTTCCATCCGGTCGTATCCCCGGTCGAGGTGGTACACGCGGTCGATGACCGTCTCGCCGTCGGCGATGAGTCCGGCGAGAACGAGCGCCGCAGAGGCCCGGAGGTCGCTCGCCATGACGGAGGCCCCCGTCAACCGCGTCGGTCCCTCGACGACCGCCCAGCGGCCTTCGAGCCGGATCCGGGCGCCCATGCGGACGAGCTCCGGCACGTGCTGGAAGCGGTTCTCGAAGACGGTCTCCGTCACGGTCGAGACGCCCGCCATCTGCGTCGCGAGCGCCATCCACTGAGCCTGGAGGTCCGTCGGGAAGCCGGGATAGGGCGCGGTCGCGACGTCCTGGGGCTGGAGCGCGCCGGCGCCGCCGCCCCGAACGCGCAGCCAGTCCTCGCCGGCTTCGACGGAGGCGCCGCTCGATGCGAGGCGAGCCGTCAGCGCTTTCAAATGGGCGGGCCGGCATCGCGTCACCGTGACATCGCCGCCCGTCAGCGCTCCCGCGATCGCATAAGTCCCCGCCTCGACCCGATCGGGCACGACGGAGTGGGCGGCTCCGCGAAGCTCGGACACCCCCTCGACGCGGATCGTGTTCGTTCCGTCGCCGTCGATGCGGGCGCCCATGGCGCGCAGGAGATCGGCCAGGTCGGTCACCTCCGGCTCTCGCGCGGCGTTCAACAGCCGGGTCGAGCCGCGCGCGAGAA
>DATNMZ010000093.1:0-3779 GCA_035602095.1 Thermoanaerobaculia bacterium | reverse complement strand
GTCCTTCCGGCTTGAACGCCAGCGTCAGCGTGCGTCCTCCGGCTCGTTCCCCGTCCGCCCGTTTCACGACCTGGATTTCGATCGCCCGCGGCTTCCCGTCCGCCCCCAGGATCTCGGGCGCCACCTGGAGCGGCTCGGGCTTCGACGACTCCGTGAAGTTGAACGTCATGACGGTGACCTGGACCGGCGCCCCGTCGGCCCGCGCGGCGACGACGGGCAGCGTCGCGGGGATGAACGGGTCGCCTCCCACGGAGAACGGGTAGTCTCCCTTCGCCGGTGCGTCGGCTCGGGGGGAGGCCTTGACGAAGAGCCACTTCCCCGAGGTGTCCAGGAAGAAGGGGGGCAGGACGACGGCGGACCCTCCGGGGATCGCCGGCACGCGAACTGTCGCCGTGTTCACGGCCATGCGTCCCGTCCCGGAGTTCCGAACCAGCGATCGAATCGTGTAGTCCCCCGGGGAAAGAAAGAACGCTCCGAAGAACTTGACCCCTCCGCTCTCGAGCCGGGAACGGACCCGGGCGAGATCGAGAGTCATCTCCTGGGAGAGATAGTCGGCCAGAGTCCCGGCCGAGTCGATCGCGTACGCGAAGATCTGAACACCCGCCTGGGGCCGTGTCTCTCCGGCGAGGAGCGATTCGCCCTCGATCTCGAGCACGATTGGAACCTGCGCGAGCTTGCCGTCACCGCCGAAGGGAGCCGCAAGAAGCCGGGTCGAGAGCGAGTTCTCCTTCGCTCCGCTCGTGATCAGGTCTCCGGACGCGAGCACGCGTTCCATCGGGGAAAGGCTCGCGTACGCACGCGGCTCGTAGTAGCCCGAGCGCGCGAGGACCTTGGCGCCCGAGGTCTTGACCTTGACGCGAAGCGTGTGGAACGCACCCGGCTTGGAGAGCTGCGCCGGCTGATACGCCAACACGTACACGAGGCTCGTCCGGTCCACCAGCTTCTCGATCTCCCCGCCGAGCTGGTTTGCGTTGCGGATGAAGTCGCCGTCGGTCTCGGTCGCAATGGTCGAGAGTGTGTCGGTCCCACTCCCCGGCCTGGACGCGTTGGAGGCGTCTCCCAACGCGCGCAGACCGCTGATGTCGATCGTGTCGACGACGGTGTCGGAACGCTTGAACTGCGCGAGCGCCAGCTTCAACACGGACTGGGTCCCGCCGCTTCCGTAGCGGGCGTCGCTGTCGACTTTCCAGATCTCGCCCGAGACAGCCGCGTTCGCCGCCTCGTTGGTCGGCGCGGACTGGAACGCGGAACCGGTCCCCGTCCCGGGGCCCGCATTGCCGGACAGGAGACGGGTCTCGAAGCCTTCCGAGAAGAAGAGGATGTGCTTGCGCCCCCGAACGGCGTCGAGCATGTGGCCCATCCCCGCCAGAGATTTCATCAGCTCGGTCGCCTTCGACCGCGCGAGGCTGTCGGTCGCGGGGCGTTGCAGTGTCTGCTGGAGCTCCTTCATGTCCTCGACCATCAGCTCGCCCTTCGAGGATCCGGCCCCGCCCGTGGCTGTCGTTCCCCCGACCGGGGCCGTGTAGAGAAGCCCGAGCGGATCGTTCGAGCGCGCCGTCAGGCCCGGGAGTCCCAGGGTGCGGATGGCCTCGGAGAGCTGCTTCTTGTCGGCGCTGAAATTGGCGAGGAGCTTCCAGCCCCTCTCCGTCGAGAGGGTCGCCACGCCGGCGAGGTCGCTGTCCCTCATCGCGCGATTGACGAACACGAGCGCGCCGTCCCGGGCGCGCAGAAGCCCCGTCAGGCTCGTATAGGAGAGATCGAACACGATCAGCCAGTGCCGCCGGGCGGCCGGCTCGGGCATCGCGCGCAGTTGCGCTGGTGCCGCCTCGGGCGACGCCGCCGGGAGATTCAGGTTGACGGCTTCGACCCCGAAGATCGGCTGCTTCTTCCCGTCGTCGTAGAGCTCGAAGTCCGCGGCCGTCAGCCCGGCGACGGGTCGGCCATCTTTTCCGATCACGTTGACCGGGATCTCGATGACGGTTGCCCCGGCGGTCTCGCGAACGACGCTGGATTTCGGGGCGTCCTGTCCGGCGGCGGTACCGGCGAGACCCGCCGCGACGAGACAAGCGATACCGCGCGCGGAGCGGGAAAATGACATGTTGGCCTCCAGGCTCACGACGAAGGGGAAAAGCCTGGGCTCCGCCTCGAGTTCGCCGCAGGTACGTGGCGTTGCCTGGCTCTCGAGCGCCGCCCCTGGCTTATGCGCGTTTCTCCTTGATCGCCGCGCGAACCTTCGTGGCCATCTCGGCCGGAATCTGCTCGATCTTGTGTGCCTTCTTCGCGTGTTCGGCGGCACGTGACATCAGTTCGTTTTCGTCCTTCCCTTCGATGACGGCCTTGCATCCTGGCATCAAGTCACCACAGACGAGCTGTTTCGCCATGACGCACCTCCTCTGTAATTCTATCGCCGCTGGGTGCGCCGAACGTGGCGGACGACCTCAGGGCCAGGCGGTCGTTTCGAAGGCTTTCGGCTCAGGAACCCCGGGATCCTGCGTCCTGCTGCGGAGTGTTCGACGAGCGCGGCCAGACGCTTCTGCCGGGTCTCTTCCCGCTTCGCGCTCACGACCCACCAGTTGACCGCCCTCCGGTAGTGAGGGGGCTGCGACCGGAAGAACGACCACGCCGATTCGTGCTTTCGAAGAGCGCTCCGATACGGCTCCACGAGGTCCTCCGGCCGCTGCTCGTACGAGTAGATTCCGGACCGGTACTCCCGGCGCGCCGCGAACGAACGGAGGCCGGCCGGATGCATTCGCCCCTCTTCCGTCAGCGCCCGCGCCCGGCGAATGTTGACGGCGCTCCAGATGCTGCGGGGCGTTCTCGGCGTGAATCGGATCGCATAGCTCGACTCGTCGACGCTCTTGCGGATCCCGTCGATCCAGCCGACGCAGAGCGCTTCGGCGACGGACTCGGGCCACGTGATGCTCGCCCGGCCCGCGCTCTTCTTGTAGAAGCCGACCCAGAGCTCCCGTGCGACTGAATGATGCTCTTCGAGCCACTTCCGGAATTCTTTGGCCGCCGGAAAGAAGGTCGGCTTCACGGCGCGTCGATTCGCGCCGCCGCGGGCGACCGTTCGAGGGGATGCCGTCCCGGACTCCCGTCGGGCGCGTCCCGGCGCGCGGGACTCTGCGTTTCGACTTCCAGCAGAACGCACGGGGAAATCCTACCCTCCTCTCCGGCTCCGCGCGGCGCAACGAAATGCGCCGAGACTAGAATTCGCGCTGTCTCATGCCCATCGAGATCGGAACGCGCCTCGGTCCGTACGAGATCCTTTCCCCCATTGGGGCCGGCGGGATGGGCGAGGTGTACCGGGCGCGCGACACGCGGCTCGAGAGGGAGGTCGCGGTCAAGGTGCTGCCCCAGGCCCTCTCGAAAGACCTCGCCGCGCTCGCGCGCTTCGAGCGGGAGGCGAAAACAATATCTGCCTTGTCTCATCCTCACATCTGCGCGCTCTACGACGTCGGGAATCAGGATGGCGTGGAGTACCTTGTCATGGAGTACCTGGAGGGCGAAACGCTGGCGGAACGCCTCGCCCGCGGCGCTCTCCCGATCGCGCGGACGCTGCGCTTCGGCGTCGAAATCGCGTCCGCACTCGAGGCGGCGCACCGTCAAGGCATCGCGCATCGGGACTTGAAGCCCGCCAACGTCATGCTGACGAAATCGGGAGTCAAGCTCCTCGACTTCGGGCTGGCGAAGGTCTTGAGCCCCACCGGGCCCATCGAGAACCTGACCACCGCGCCGACCGAGGAGAAGGATTTGACGCAGGAGGGAACGATCCTGGG
>DATNMZ010000092.1:0-4454 GCA_035602095.1 Thermoanaerobaculia bacterium | reverse complement strand
CGAGCGTTCGAAATGGGAGCTGCTCGCCGGCGCCATCGCGGGCATCCTGACTCGCCCGACGGAGAGCGAATCATGAAGCTCCCGTTCTGGATCCCGTGGCGCCCCGCGCGCCGCGAGGACGAGCTCGACGAGGAGCTTCTCGCCCATCTCCACATGGCCGAGGCCGACCGCATCGCGCGAGGCGAATCGCCGGCCGAGGCGGCCGCCAGCGCTCGCCGCGAGTTCGGCAACCTGGGCCTCGTAAAGGAGATCACGCGGGAGATGTGGGGCGGCTTGTGGCTCGAACGTCGGGTCCAGGACCTCCGTTTTGGCTTCCGGATGCTCCGGCGCAGCCCGGGCTTTTCTCTTCTCGCGATCCTTTGCCTGACCCTGGGGATCGGCGCCAATGCCGCTGTTTACAGTTGGATCGAAGGAATCCTGCTCCGCCCATACCCGGCCGTCGCCCACCAGGAGACGATTTTTGCCCTCGCGGGAACGGCTCGCGGGACCCCCGGCTTCGACGTAGTCTCCTGGCCGGACTTCGACGATCTTCGGAGGAGCTGCACGCTGTTCGACTCGTTCATCGCGGAGAAGATCACCGGGACCACCCTGAGCGTCGGCGACCGAGCGGAGCGCGTGACCGGGAGTCTCGTATCGGCGAATTACTTCCATGCGCTCGGGGTGCATCCGGTTCTCGGGCGCGGGTTCGAACCGGGGGAGGAGGTCGGCCGGAACGCCCATCCCGTCACCGTGATCAGCCACCAGCTATGGAAGGGACGCTTCAACGGCGATCCTCGAATCGTCGGGAAGACGCAGATCTTCAACGGAGTGCCGCACACCATCGTCGGCGTCGCCCCGGAGGGTTTCTATGGGACGTTCGTCGGCTACGCGTTCCAGTTCTGGGTCCCCGCGTCGATGCAGGAAACCTTCGATTCGACGGGATACAAGCTGGAAGATCGCGGCGAGCGGTGGATCGAAGGGTTCGTGCGCTTGAAGCGCGGCGTGACTCGTCGTCAGGCCCAGGAGGAGATCTCGGCCGCCGCCAAACGGTTGGAATCCGATTTTCCGGCAACGAACCGCGGCCGCGGGATCCAGCTAGAACCCCTGTGGAAATCCCCGTTCAACAACGCGGGCGCCCTGTTTCCGACGCTCCGCATCGCGCTCGGCGTCGTGATCTTCGTCCTGCTCATCGCGTGTGCGAACGTCGGCAATCTGCTGCTCGTCAAGTCGTTCGCGCGCCGGCGTGAAATGACGATCCGCATCGCGGTCGGCGCCGGGCGCGGCCGGCTCGTGGCGCAGCTTCTGACGGAAGGACTGATCCTCTCGGCTTTCGCCGCAGTCGGTGGAATCGTCGTGGCCTACTGGCTCCGGAACGCCCTCGTTCTGCTCATCCCACCCCGGGGCGCCCCGATGAGGCTGGCTGGCGAGCTCGATTGGCGCGTGGTCGCGGCGAGCATCGGTGTTTGCGTGATCTCCACTGTGCTGGTCGGGCTGGTGCCGGCCCTCCAGGCTGGCAAGATCGATCTCGCGGGCGCGCTGAAATCCGAATCGGGGGGTGTCGTCGGGGGCAGTGGAAAGCTGCGGCTTCGCTCGAGTCTGGTTCTCCTTCAAGTATCGCTCAGCTTCCTCTTGCTCGTCGGAGCGGGTCTGCTCATACAGAGCATGAACCGTATTCGTACCGCCAGCCCGGGATTCTCGACCCGGAGTCTCACCACCGGGGTCGATCTGTTGTCGGCGGGATACGACTCGCTGCGCGCGAAGCTCTTTCAAGACCAGCTGATCGACCGCGTCCGGGCGCTCCCGACGGTCCAATCGGCTGCGCTGTCGCGAATCCGGCCGTTCACCTACCAGACTTATTCTTCTTCTTCGATCGCGGTGGACGGTTATCAATCCGCGCCCGATGAGCTGCCGTCCGTGGAATACAACGAAGTGGGCCCGGACTATTTCGCGACCCTGGGAATCCCTCTCGTGTCGGGCCGCGAGTTCACGCGCGCGGATGACGGTTTGGCTCCCCTCGTCGCCGTCGTGAATCAAACGATGGCCGCCCGCTACTGGCGCGGTCAGGATCCGATCGGCAAGCGCGTTCAAGTCAAGGGTCGATGGCTGCAGGTGGTCGGCGTCGCCAGGACGGCGAAATACCAGACGCTTCTCGAGACGCCGAAGCCGTTCTTCTATGTGCCGCTCCGCCAGAATCCCTCGATTCCGGTGAACCTGACCATTCGAACGTCGCAGAGCACCGGAACGATGGCGACGGCCCTCGCGCGCGAGATTCACGCGCTCGACAAGAACATCGCGCCCTCGGAGGTCATCACCATGCGGGAGCAAGTGGACCGCTCGACAGCCTCTCAGCGGGTCGCGGTGACGCTCCTCGGTGCTTTCGGGGGGCTTGCGCTGCTGCTTGCCGCAATCGGGCTCTACGGCGTGATGTCCCACGCGGTGTCGCAGAGCACGCGCGAGCTTGGGCTGCGGATGGCGCTCGGCGCGAGGGCATCCGATCTGGTGCGACTCGTCCTGTCGCATGGCTTCACGTTGACCGGTGGTGGCATCGTCCTGGGCGCGGCGACTGCCCTGGGCCTGACGCGGCTGCTCGGGTATCTGCTCTATGAGGTGAGCCCGCGCGATCCGCTGGCGTTCGGGTCGGCATTCCTGGTAATGGCGATTGCCGCGCTGGCGGCCTGCCTGGTACCCGCCTGGCGCGCGACGCGGACCGATCCGGTTCGCGCGTTGAAGGACTGATTCTCGCGGGCCGCGTCCTCCTTTCGTGATCCTCTCCTCGGCTCGCCGCTCCGATCAGCGCGGCTCGCCTTGGCTGGGGGACTGAGATATGTCCGAAATCGGACACGCCCGTTCCGCGACCGGGCACGGCGAGCGGCCCTTTCGCGCGATCCGTCCCTGTTTTCTTTGAGATACGGCAAGCTCCTTCTGGCACGCGCTTCGCCCCTGTCCAGCGCGAATGGATATCGTTCGGGAAGACTTTTCGGAGAAACGGCGCCGTAAGAGGCTGCTCCTGGCGAGTGCGGGAGTGACGGTTGTCCTCCTGATCACACTCGGGCTCTCCCGGCTCAAACCCGCCGCACCCACGGTGGAGAAAAGCGCCGTGTGGTTGGACACCGTCAAACGCGGCCCCATGCGGCGCGAAGTTCGCGGCCCGGGATCCCTGGTGCCGGAGTCGGAGGGAATCCTCCAGATCTCCGCCGCGACCGACGCCCGCGTCGAGCGGCTGCTCCTCCAGCCGGGCAGCCCGGTCCAACCGTCGTCGATTCTGCTCGAGATGTCGAACCCCGAGCTCCAGCGCGACGGGCTCGACGCCGAGTGGCAATTGAAGGCGGCGCAGGCCGAGCTCATAAACACCAGGATTCGCCTCGAAAAAGAACTGATGGATCAGCAAGCGGCGGCGGCCACCGTTCGGTCCGATTTCCACCAGGCCCAGCTCCAGGCCGAGACGAACGAGGGTCTGTACAAGGAGGGCCTCGTTGCGGACCTGACCTTGAAACTCTCGAAGGTACGCGCCGAAGAGCTTTCGACCCGCAACGAGATCGAGCGCAAGCGCCTCGAGGTCTATTCGCAATCCGCGAAGGCGCAGGGGGACGTCCAGCAGGCGAAAGTCGAGCAGCTCCGCGCTCTCGCCCAGTTGAAGCGCTCGCAGCTCGAGGCGTTGCACGTTCGAGCCGGAATCGAGGGAGTTCTTCAGGAATTGCCGCTCCAGGTTGGTCAAAGGGTCGTGCCGGGCACGACGCTCGCGAAGGTCGTGCAGCCAAACAGGTTGAAGGCCCAGCTGAAGATCGCGGAGACGCAGGCCAAGGACATCGTCATCGGCCAGCCCGCTTCTATCGATACGCGCAACGGAGTCGTTCCGGGTAAGGTGTCCCGCGTCGACCCGGCCGTCCAGAACGGGACGGTCACGGTCGACGTCGTGCTCGCAGGCGCCCTTCCGAAGGGCGCGCGACCGGATCTCTCCGTCGACGGAACCATCGAGCTCGATCGCCTGGCCGACGTCGTCTACGTCGGACGCCCGGCGTTCGGCCAGGAGCAGAACCAGATCTCCCTCTTTCGCGTAAACGGAGAAGGAGACGACGCGCAACGTGTCAAGGTCCGACTCGGAAAGAGCTCCGTCAACACCGTCCAGGTCCTGGAGGGATTGAAGCCAGGCGATCGCGTCATCCTGTCCGACATGAGCGCATGGGACGCGTACGACCGGGTCCGCCTGAAATGAAAGAGCAGTCCGCAGCCGATCGCGCCGGAAGCGCCGAACGGTGTGCGGAGAGCCTAACCGAGGAGAACCGATGAGCGCGAACGGTCAGCCCGTCATCCGACTCGAAGCGGTCACCAAGATTTTCTTCACGGACGAAGTGGAAACGCACGCGCTCGCCGGCATCCATCTCGACATCCGCCACGGTGAGTTCGTCTCCATCGCGGGGCCGTCGGGCTGCGGCAAGTCGACACTCCTCTCGATTCTCGGTCTCCTGGACTCCCCG
>DATNMZ010000091.1:0-3282 GCA_035602095.1 Thermoanaerobaculia bacterium | reverse complement strand
CTTTCACCGGGGAGGTGTCCGCAGCGATGCTGGCGGACAGCGGCTGCCGGTACGTGATCGTCGGGCACTCCGAGCGCCGGCAGATTTTCGGCGAGACCCCTCCGATGCTCGCGGCGAAAGTCGCGCGCGTGCGCGAGGCGGGCCTCGTCCCGATCTACTGCCTGGGCGAAACGCAAGCGGAACGCGACGCCGGGCGCGAGGAGGCGGTGCTCGCGAGTCAGGTGGAGACGCTCGCGCAAGACTCCGACGGGCTGCCGCTCGTCGTGGCCTACGAGCCCGTGTGGGCCATCGGCACGGGACGCGCGGCGACGCCCGGGGACGCGGCGCGCGCGCGGGAGACCCTGCGGCGGCTCCTCTCGCGGCGGCGAGAGCTCCGGGTTCTCTACGGCGGGTCGGTCGCCGCCGGTAACGCGGGAGAGCTCCTGAAAGGCTCCGGAATGGACGGGTTCTTGATCGGCGGAGCGAGCCTCGATGCAGACGTGTTCGCCTCGATCGCCGGAGTACCGGACCGCCGCCCGCTTGACGGCGCCCGCGCCGGCACGTAAGATTCGGTCCCTTTTTTGCCGGGAGGCCCCGTGGGAATCGCGTACGTCGCCACCGTCGTCGTCTACGTCTTCATCTGCTTCTTCCTGATCCTGGTCGTTCTCGTCCAGCAGGGAAAAGGTGCGGACATCGCCGGCGCTTTCGGCGGCGGCGGGACACAGACGGCGTTCGGGGCGCGGGGAGCGACGACGCTCCTGCACAAACTGACGACGGGCGCGTTCATCGGATTCATCCTTCTTTCCCTCCTCCTGACGATCCTCGAGAGGAACCGGCGCACCTCCGTGATGTCAAACGTGCCCGCAAAGGCCGCGACTTCGCAGAAGGCGCCCCTTCCGGGAAAGTCGGGTGCGGCGCCGGTCGTCCCCGCTCCGCCGGGTGCGGCGCCGGCGGCTCCCGCTCCGGCCAAGCCCGCGGGCAAATAGACGTTCTTGCCGTCGTGGTGGAATTGGTAGACACGTACGTTTGAGGGGCGTATGGGGTAACCCATGCCGGTTCGAGTCCGGCCGACGGCACCATTCGTAGAGACGTGAGGCGTTAAGCGTGAGGCGTTAGGCGGTTCCTACCCTCCGGATCGTTCAACTTACCGACACTTCGGCGCTCCGGGCGTAAACTCTGCGCCGTTCCCGTGCGTCCGATCTCAGTACAGGAGGTCCCCATGCCCCGCCGTACTCCGACCGTCTGCCTGGCGGTGTTCTGCCTGGTCTGGGCCACGAGCGCGCTCGCGGCCTCCTCGCCCGCCTCGACGAACGGCTGGTTCCCGATCGCGGGCCGCGGGCCCGGCCCGGGGAACACGCAGATTCGAAGCGACCTCTGGCTCTTCAATCCGGACCTGACGACCAACGCCACGGTGACTCTCGTCTTCCACCCCTCGGTCGCGAGCGGCGCGCCGGCCGGCGCCTCGGTGAGCTCGACCCCGATCGTTCTGTTTCCGCGCGAAACCCGGTTCTTTCCCGACGTGACCGCGGCGACGATCGCCGCCGGGGATGGCAACTTCGGCGCGATCGAGTGGGTCTCGAACGTCGCGATCCTCGGAACGCTCCACAAGTACGCGTCGAGCGTCGCGGGAACGGCGGGCGGCATCTACGGCGCCACGCCCTCGTCGGAATCCATGGGCGCGAAAGCGTCCGCCAACGACGCGGTGAACATCCTGCAGCTCTTCGGGCTCCATTCCGGCGACGCGAGCTTCTCGACGCAGCTCGACGTCGCCAACACCTCGACGGTGGCTCTGCCGATCGAGGTCAAAGTCGTCCAGCCGGACGCCACGATCGTCGCCTCGACCGCCTACACCGTCGCTCCGAAGTCCCTGCTCCGGGTGGGGAATCCGCTGTCGGGCCTCCCCTTGAACGACGGCTGGCGGATCACCGTCGGGGTGAAGGAGGCGACGTCGGTTCCCTCCGGCGGCATCCTCGCCGCCGCGACGATCACCGATGGCCGCACGAACGACAGCAACGTGGTTCTCGGGTCCCGGCAGAGCGCGGGTTTCCTGGGGTCCGGGCCGTGCACGCCCGACGCGAACAGCCTTTGCCTGAATAACGGACGATTCCGGGTAACGGCGACGTGGCAGAGCACGACCGCATCGGGCACGGGCACCGCCATTCCCGGGACGAGCGACACCGGTCAGTTCTGGTTCTTCACCTCGCAGAACGTCGAGATGGTGGTGAAGGTCTTGAACGGCTGCGGCTTCAATCAGCGCTACTGGGTGTTTGCGGGCGGGTTGACGAACGTGCAGGTCACGCTGACGGTCACCGACATGGCAAACAACACGGTGAAGACCTATTCGAATCCGCTGAACACCGCCTTCCAGCCGATCCAGGACACGGCGGCGTTTTCGACGTGCCCCTGAGTCAGGTGACAGGTGGTAGGTGGCAGGCGTCAGACGGGAAACGGGAAACGAAAAAACTGAAAACTGAGAACTGAAAACTGACAACTGATAACTACTTCAGCGGCACCGGGTCCGCTCCCGAGCCTCCGAAGGGATGGCATCGGAGGATTCGGGCGGCGGCCAGCGCGCCCCCCTTCGGCCAGCCGAATCGCGCCACGGCCTCCCGGCCGTACGCGGAGCAGGTCGGGGTGAACCGGCACTGGATGATTCGAGACCGTGCGAGCAGCGGAGAAACGGTCGCCCGGTAGCCGTCGATCGCCGCGATCGCCAGCCCCGCACCCGCCTGACGCGCGGGCGGCCGGAGGGCGTCGCCTGCCGCGAGCCCGGCGAGCGCAGCGAAAACCAGAGGAGCCAGCCCGGCGCGCGGCCGGGATTGCGGACCGTTCTCAGCCGCGGTCGGCATATCGGGACAGGCCGGGGAACATCAGCCGTTCGCCCTGGAGCGCCTTGACCATGGCGAGGACCGCGAGGATCGCGTAGACGGCGCAGGCGAAGAAGACCCCGAGGCCATACACGCAGGAGAGCGACGGGAAGAGGAGGGTCACCGCGGTGGCGACGGCGCCCAGGGCGGCGGTCCCGCCGAACAGGAGCAGTCCGTTTCGCGCGTGCCATCGCACCTCTCGCGAAGGTCGGCCGAAGAAGAGGGGGAAGACACCGAGAAGAGGGAGATAACTCAAGATCAGGGCCCAGCGGGGATTCCGGTAAGTCTCGGCCATGGAGCGCCGCGGAAAAGATATCAGCGGGGATGAGCTGTCAGTTCTCAGTTCTCAGTTTTTTGGGCCCCTCGCGATCCTCCCCGCGAAGCGGAACCGATAACTGACAACTGATAACTGACAACTCGTCTAATTCGTCTTCAA
>DATNMZ010000090.1:0-7547 GCA_035602095.1 Thermoanaerobaculia bacterium | reverse complement strand
GGGCGAGGGACGGGAATGCGCTAAATTGTCTGGGATGAAGGGTTCCCGCATGCGCCGGCCCGGGCGGTTTCGCCGCGTCGGGCTCGTGGCCAAGGTCGCTTCCGCCGAGGCGGTCGGGCTCGTCCGGTCGCTCGACCGGGCACTCTCCCGCCGCAAGGTCGAAACGGTTTTCGATGAGGAGACCTCAGGCGCGCTCGGCCTCTCCTCCGGCGTGTCCCGCGACCGGATCGCGCGCCGAACCGATCTCGTTCTGGTCGCCGGGGGGGACGGGACGCTGCTTTCCGTCGCCCGCGGCGCGCCGACCTCGACTCCCGTCCTCGGGATCAACGTGGGTCTCGTCGGGTTCCTCGCCGGACTCTCTCAGGATGAAGCGTTGCGCCGCCTCGACGAGGTGCTCGCCGGAAAGTTCCGGGAAGATCCGCGCCGCCGGCTCGAGGTTACCGTCGCCGAGGGGCCTCACGCGGGCAAGTACCGCGCTTTGAACGACGCGGTTCTGAACAAGGAAGCGGTGGGACGCATCTCCGCGTTCTTGGTGTCGATCGGAGGACGGCCGATCGCGGTCTTCCGGGGGGATGGCGTCATCGTCGCCACTCCGACCGGATCGACGGCGTACAACCTGTCCGCCGGGGGGCCGATCCTCGACCCGTCGTTGAACGCCGTCGTCGTGACCCCGATCTGCCCCCACACCCTGAGTCAGCGGCCGCTCGTGGTGCCGGACTCGACCGCGATCGGGCTCACCGTCATCGAGCGCGGCCGCAACGACGGCGTGCACCTGACTCTCGACGGGCAGGAGACCTTCCGAGTGCCGGTCGGCGTCAAGATCGAAGTCCGACGGAGTACCTCGGCCGTCACGCTCCTTCGGCCCCCGGAGTCGGATCATTTCCAGAAGCTCGTGGAGAAGCTGAACTGGGGCGTGTGAGTGTCCGTTAGCTTCTCCCCGACTCCGGCCTTGCGCCCCGGGGAGCCGTGAGCCCCATTCGGCCGACCGCCGGAGTCGAGGCGCACCGGCTTTCCGCGACCCGTCTCTGGGGAATCGTCTTTCTCTTCCTCCTCTTTGCGTCTTACGCCATATGGAAATCGGAGCGGTTCCAGAACCTGATCCAGGGAGTCTCCCAATCGCGGCTCACGCAGGCTCTGGGGCGGCCCGTCACCTTCCGGACCGTCGAGCTCCGCGTGTTTCCGCCCTCCGTCCGGCTCGCGGACGTGCGCGTCGGCAACCACCCGCGCCTTTCCGGAGCGCTCCTCTCCGCCGAGGAGGTTTCGATCGGCGGCGGCGTCTCCTTAGTCGGCCAGGAGCTCCGGCTCGGCCGGATCCGAGCCCTGCGCCCGCACTTTTCGCTCGTGCAGTTCCCGGACGGAAGCTGGAACCTGCCGCCCGGCCTCACAAAGCCCGGCAAGCCCGGCCAGGGCGGGTTGAGCCTGAAGATCGGCTCGATCCTGGTGCAGGAAGGTGTCTTCGAGTTCGACGGCCGCAAGATGAAGTTCTCCGGGCGGCTCGAGGACTTCGCCGCGGAGCTCACGTCCCTGGCCGGCGGGCGGTACCGCGGCGGAATGCTCGCCAGGCGCGCCACGATCCGGGTCGCGGGCTCGGAGCCGATCGTCGGTCAAGTCTCCACGCGGTTTCTGATCGACCCGAAGCGGGGCCTGACGTTCGATGACCTGAGCCTGGAGGGTCCGGTCGGGCGGCTGCAGGCGACCGGCGCGCTCGAGGGCTTCGTCCGTCCGAACGCGGTGTTCGCCGCGACGGCGGACCTCTCCATCGAAGAGGTGGAGCGCGTCTTTCACGTGAACCTCGGCTTCGCGGGACGAGCCCGGGTCGGCGCGCGCCTCGAGATCCCCTGGGCGGGAGGCTTCCGGCTCGCGGGGCATCTCGACTCCGCGCGAGTGCGGGCCGACCCGTTTACGCTCGAAGATCTCGCCGCGACGATCACGGCGAATCCCGAATCGCTTCTCGCCCAGATCGAGCGCGCCGGGTACGCGGGCGGGCGCGCCGCCGGGACGCTCCGCATCGGGAACCTCGCGGGCGACGCGCAGCCGATGACGCTCGCGCTGGAAGCGCAGGGACTCTCCGTCGAGCGCTTCTTCGGCGACATCGGGCTTGCGGGCACCGGGCTGTCCGGTTCCGCCGCCGTCACGCTCGCCCTGCACTGGGGGCAGGGAGGCATCCAGCGCGCCGACGGGGGAGGGTCTCTCCGGGTCGCTGCCGGGCGGGCCGAGTCTCTCGTGCGCGGCCGCTTCGGCATTCCGACGGCCGGCGGCGGCGGCTTCTCGGTCGTCCGGGGCCGGATTCGATTCGACGGCGCCGCCTTCCACTTCGCGCAGTCGTCGATCGACGTGACGGGCGGTTTCGACATCGGGCGCTGGCAGCCCGATTTCGATTTCCGCCTGCGTTCGCGCGATCTCTCGGAAGTGGACCGGCTCTTTCAGAATTTTCTCGCCGCGGGCGGAAGCAAGCCGGACGCTTTGGGCCTCGGCGGATCCGGAGAGATTTTCGGTCATCTCGGGGGGCGCTGGGCGCAGCCCGAAGCGAACGTCCGCGTCACGGCCGAAGATGCCCGCTACGGCGGAGTCCCGTTCGGCAGCGTCCGTGGAAGCGTCGAAATGCGGGAGGGGGCGTTCTTCTTCCGGCCGCTCCGGATCTACGACGGAGGCGCCACGCTCTCTCTCGAGGGGATGGCCCGCTACGAGAAGACCCCCGGCGTGCCCCGATTCAACCTCTCGGTTTCCGCAAACCGCTACCCGCTGTCCCGGCTCCTCCAATACCTCGACTTGCGGTTTCCCGTCGAGGGCCTCGTGACGGGGTCTTTCCCCGTCCAGGGGACTCCGGAGGCCTTGACCGGGGGCGGCCCGGTGGAGCTTTCGGACGCGACCGTCTGGGGTCAGAAGTTCTCGAAGATCACGGGTCGGGTCCTCTTCACGCCGGGACGACTGGCGCTCGAGGACCTGCGCGCCTCCATCGGCCCGGGGGTGATCGGCGGGCGCGGCGCCCTCTCCATTCGAGACCGCACGTTCGAGGCGCGGCTTGCGGGCGACAAGATCCCGATCGAAGCGGTCGACGCGCTGGCTTCCGCCTCGAAGGAGGCCACCGGCAAGCTCTCGTTCACGCTCTCCGGCGGCGGCTCGCTCGACCGGCCGGATCTCCAGGCGACGGCGACGGTGTCGGACGCGACGTTCTTCGGTCACGCGCTGCCGGACGGCGGAGAGCCCCGGCTCGAAGCCACGGTCGCGGCCGGCGTGCTCGATGCCACGGCCGGGGTCTCGGAACGGTGGACCGCGCGCGCCCAGGGCGACCTCTTCGGTCAGCCGGCGCGCATCGAGGTCTCTCTCGACGCCACGGACTTGAACGCCTTTCTTCTGATGACGCCCCTGGCGCTTCCCTACGGGCGAAGCGGAACCGTCGCCGTCCACGGCACCCTCATCCTGCCGGCCAAAGCGGGCGACCTGCCCACGGGGACGTTCACCGTGACGCGCGCCCGCCTCGATCTCCCGGATCGCCCCGGCGTGCTCGCGACGTCCGGCGCGGTGCAGATCTCGCTCGCGGACGGGCGGCTGACGTTCGACGACTTCCAGGCCATCGGAGAGGGGACGGCGTTGAAGGCCGGGGGATCGATCAACCTCGGAGAAAAGTCGAGCCCGATGAACCTGAAGCTCTCGGGGACGCTGGATCCGGCGCTTCTCGCCCTCCAGTTTCCGGACGTCGGCCTGACCGGCCGCCTCGCGCTCGACCTGCGCGCCGCCGGAACGCTCAGTCAGCCGGCGCTCTCGGGCACCGCCCGGATCGAGAACGGCCGATACCGCCTGACGAGTCTTTCTCAGATCGTGGACGACATCGAGGCCAACGTGACGTTCCAGGGCGCGCGGGCGGATCTCGAGGGCCGGGCGAAATTCGGGGGCGGCGAGGTGTACGCCTCCGGAAGTCTGCGCGTCGAGCGCCTCGCGCTGCAGGACTTTCGCGTGTCGATCCAGGCCCGGCGCGTCGCGCTGCACTACCCCCAGGACCTCCGGCTCCTCGCCGACGCGGACCTGGTCGCCACCGGCAACGGCCGGCGCAACGATCTGCGGGGAGAGGTGACCCTCCTGCGGGGCACCTACTCGAAGGACTTCGAGGTCACTCTCTCGGACCTCCTGGCGCGCAGCCGCCCGGCCGGGGCGATCGTCGCGCGCGAGGCCTGGAAGGAGCGGACCGCGCTCGACGTTCGCATCGTGTCTTCCGCCGCCCTCGAGGTTCGCAACAATCTGGCCCGGCTCACCGCGACCGTGGACCTGCTCGCGCGGGGCACGGTGGCGGACCCGACGGTGACGGGCCAGATCGTGCTCGATGAAGGTGGGCGGATCACGTTCCGGAACGTCCGATACGACATCGAGTCGGGCACGGTCACATTCGCGAGCACGCGCGGATTCGCTCCGATTCTCGACATCCACGCCCGCGCCGAAGTGAGAGGGTACGACCTCGTCGTGAGCCTCGTCGGGACGTGGCCGCGGATCCAGACGAGCTTTTCCTCCGACCCGCCGCTTCCCGACGAACAGATTTTCAGCCTCCTGCTCACGGGGACGGCGCCGTCGGGGCGGACCACGGCGACGGCGGCGGACTCGACGAGTGAATCGATCGTCTCGGCAGGCGCCTCGCTCGCGGCGGGCGCCGCCGCGAGTACGATCACCCGTCCGACGCAGCGGTTCTTCAAGCTCGACCGGTTCGAGATCGACCCCGTGTTCTCGGGAGGGCAGCTTTCGGACATCCGGTCGACGATTGGAAAACAGATCGCGCCGAACGTCCTCGCCACATTCTCCCAGTCGCTCGACACGAGCAAGCCGCCGGTTTACGGCGTCGAGTGGCAGATCACCAATACCATCGTGCTGCGGGCGCGGCACGACGAAAATGGCGTCTATCTCGTCGACGTCCGTCGCCGGACGAGGTATTGATTCTGCTCCCCGCTCGCGGATCGCAGCTTGTCTTGCGCGCGCCCTGCCTGCTCGTCGCCGCCGCGCTCCTTGCCCGGGTCGGCCGCGCCGCGGAAGAGCCGCGGCCTGCGGCCGGGGAGTTCGGCCAGATCGTCGTCTCGGTCGCCTACACCTCCGACGGCCCGGTCGATCCGGCGGAGATCGCCCGGCTCGTCGAGGTCCGGGTGGGTCAGGCGCTCACCGAGAAAGCGTCAGGAAACACGATTCGAAACCTGTTCGCCACCGGACAGTTCGCCGGCATCCAGATCGCGTCGGAGCCCGCCTCCGGCGGAGTGGCCGTCGTTGTCCACCTCGCCCGGTCGTACAAGGTGAAGCCCCTTCGGTTCGTGCGCCCGACCCTTTCCCGGGACGAGCTCCGGCGGACGCTCTCGTTTTTCGAGGGCTCCGTCTTTCAGGCCTCGGAGGTGCAGGAGGGCGCCACGGCGATCCAGCGCCGTCTCGAGGCCGACGGGTATCTTCATTCCGAGGTGACTCCGGAGGTCACGTTCGACCGCGACCGCTTCTACGCCCGGGTCGTCTATCGAATCGAACCCGGCCAGGCGGCGCGCGTCGCTCCGGCCTTCTTCGACGGGGAGACGCGCCCGTTCACGGCGGAGGAGCTGCGGAGCCATTGCCGGTTGGATCCCGGGGACCGGTATCGCGAATCGAAGGCGCGGACGGACGCGACCCGGTTGACCAGTTTCCTGCACAAGAACTCGCGGCTCAAGGCCACCGTCGAGCTGATCGCGGCTCAGCCGACGGAGGACGGGCGGATCATGCCGGTGTACCGCATTTTCGTCGGGCCCAACGTCGTTTTCGAGGCGACCGGGATGAAAGCCAGCAAGCTCCGCTCGGAGGTCCGCGCGTTGCTCGAGGGACAGGTGTTCGACGAGGACTTGATTCTCCAGTACGTCGAGAACAAGCGCCGGGACCTCCAGGGGAAGGGGTTCTATCGGGCCCGCGTCGAGTACGCGCTCGCCGATTCTCCGGAGACTTACACGGTGCGCGTCACCGTCGACGCCGGTCCACACGAAGAGATCGAGAAGATCGCGTTCCGGGGGAACGACTCGGTTCCGGAGAAAACTCTTCTCCGCCTGATGGTGACCCGCAAGAAAGGGCTCCCGCTCTTGAGGCCGGGCCATCTCGTGGAGGAAGACCTGCGGGAGGACGTGTCGGCGATCGTCGGTTACTACCAGTCCCGCGGCTGGGTGGCGGCGAAGGTCGCGCGCCCGAGCGTTACGGAAGGGTCGAAGCCGAATCGCCTGATCGTGACGCTGTCCATCCAGGAAGGTCCCCGCGCGCGGATCCGGAGCCGGAGCATCCAGGGGGCGGAGCATCTGGATCGGACGCCTCTGGAGCGCGGGCTTCGCGTGCGCGCCGGAGAGCCCTACAACCCGAACCTCGTGCGCCAGGATGTCACCAACCTGCAGGCGGAATACCGCGACCGGGGGTGGGGGGAGGCGGCCGTCCACGCCGAGACCGAGCTCTCCGCCGACGGCACGGCCGCGGACGTCGTGTACCGGGTCGACGAGGGGCTGCGCTCCTTCTTCGGCAAGACGATCATCCGGGGCAACAGCCGGACCAACACCGAACGCGTGCGGCGGCTCGTCACGTGGAAGGAATCCAAGCCCTTCTCCGAGACGGAGCTTCTGAATACCCAGCGCAACCTGAGCCGGGCGGGCGTGTTCCGGCGGGTGGAGTTGAGGCCGCAGCCCGCCGACCCGCTCACGCAGGCGCGCAACGTCGAGGTCGATCTGCTGGAAGGCAAGCCCCTGTCCCTGCTCTACGGCGTCGGGTACCAGTACGCGCCCGACGCCACGGCGAACCAGAACGATCCTTTCTTAGTCGGCGGGATCTCGTACAACAATCTCTTCGGCCGCATGCTGTCGGCGGGCCTCGAAGGCCAGATCTCAATTTCGGGCCGATACCGAGCCCAGCTCTCCTTCCGCAACCCGTACTTCCTCGACCGGGACGTGACCTTCACGTCCTTCTTCTTCGCGACCCGGGAACCGATCCAGGACGTGGACATCGATCGCCTGGGCTTCGCGAACGAGCTGTCGCACTACTTCGGAAAGTTCCTCCGCGTGGCCCTCCGGGCGGAGTACCAGCGCATCCGTCCCGTCAACCCCAAGAAACTGTCGCTGATCGAGGCGAGCGACTTCCCGCGCTTCGACCAGCCGATCGAGGAGACGACCTTCGGACCGACCGCCTTCTACGACCGCCGGGACGATCTCATCGACCCCCACCGCGGGTATTACGTCGGCGCGTCGGTCAAGCGCGCGTTCCCGATCCTTGGGGCAGAGGCGCGGTACACGAAGTTCTCGACGCAGGGGGCCTATTTCCGGGCGGTGGGGAACTCGGTCGTCGCGGCATCGGCGCGCATCGGCGGGATTTTTCCGTACGGGCCCTCGACCATCCAGATCCCGATCGCGGAGCGTTTCTTCGGCGGCGGCGAGTCGACCTCGCGGGGCTTTCCCCGCGACCTCCTCGGGATCCCGGGCCAAACCGTGGATTACAACACCCGCGCGATCGTCCACGACGGCGCCGGGGCGGGCTCTTGCGCGGACAGGTACCAGAAACGAGAAGGGGACTCCTTCGATCCTTCCCTT
>DATNMZ010000089.1:0-2170 GCA_035602095.1 Thermoanaerobaculia bacterium | reverse complement strand
TTATCCCGAGGGAGAGACTCTCGTCGGCATCCTTGAGGACCAGGTGGACCGCACACCCGAGCGCCTCGCGCTCGTGTCGGGACGCGAGCGGCTGACCTACCGGGAGCTCGACCGCCAGTCCAATCGTGTCGCGCAGCGGCTCGCGCGAGACGGTGTCGGGCCTGGAACGCTGGTGGGCGTCTGCATGGCGCGCTCGCCCGAGATGGTCGCGGGGATCCTGGGTGTCCTGAAGGCGGGAGGCGCCTATGTGCCTCTGGACCCCGCCTATCCCCGGCGCCGGCTGGAGCTCATGCTCGACGACGCCGGCGTTTCCCACGTCTTGACGCAGGAGCGGTTCGCCGAGATGCTCTCCTTCGGCGGGGCGCAGCTCCTTCGATTGGACGCAGACTCGTCCGCCGTCTCGCAGGAGAGCGAGGCGCGCCTGGGCCGCCGGGCCTCGCCGACCGACCTCGCTTACGTCATCTACACGTCCGGCTCGACGGGAACGCCGAAGGGAGTCGCGATCGAGCACCGGAGCGGCGTCGCCCTCGCGCGCTGGGCAAGGGAAGTGTTTCCCGCCGAGGATCTGGCGGGTGTTCTCGCTTCCACTTCGATCTGTTTCGACCTTTCGGTTTTCGAGTTGTTCGTGCCGCTCGCATGGGGCGGCGCGGTCGTTCTCGCGCAGAACGTGCTCGAGCTTCCGACGCTTCCGGCGGCCGATGCCGTGACGTTGATCAATACGGTCCCTTCCGCAATGGCCGAGCTGTTGAGGCTGGGCGACCTGCCCGACGGGATTCGCACGGTGAATCTTGCCGGCGAGCCGTTGGCGACGTCGCTGGTTCGTGAAGTCTTCGCGCGCGGCCGCGTACAGCGCGTCTTCGACCTGTACGGCCCTTCGGAAGATACGACCTATTCCACCTGTGCCGAGCGGTCCCCCGACGGGCCTTCCACCATCGGCCGCCCGATCGCCAACAAACAGGCTTACATCCTGGACGCGCGCCTCGAACCGGTTCCGGTGGGCGTGGCCGGGGATCTGTACGTCGGCGGAGCGGGCGTCGCTCGGGGATACCTCAACCGGCCGGAGCTGACGGCGGAGAGATTCCTGCCCGATCCTTTCCGCACGACTCCGGGAGCGCGGATCTACAGGACCGGGGACCGCGCCCGATATGCCTCGGACGGAACGATCCTGTTCCTCGGCCGTCTCGACCACCAGGTCAAGATCCGGGGGTACCGCATCGAGCTCGAAGAGATCCAGGCGGAGATCCAGCGGTATCCCGGTGTCCGCGCGGCCGTCGTTCTCGCGCGGGAGGAGCGCGGGGACAAGGAGCTCGTGGCCTATCTCACGAGGGAAGGGGACCTCGAACTTTCCGGTACAGAGCTGCGCAGCTTCCTCAACGAGAGGCTCCCTGAGTTCATGGTTCCCTCTGCATTCGTCTTTCTCGATGCATTTCCTTTGACCCCGAACGGCAAGCTGGACCGCCGGGCCCTGCCCGCCCCCGACCGCACGAGAACGGGAGGAGCAGGTGGGATGCTCCCCCGAACCTCCGTCGAACGGGAACTGGCTGAAATCTGGAAGGACATCCTCAAGGTCGATCGCGTCGGGATCGAGGACAACTTCTTCGAACTCGGGGGGCACTCTCTGCTCGCGACCCGGCTGGTCTCGCGCATCGCGGAGTCTTTCAGCGTCCGACTGCCGCTGCGGCGCATCTTCGAAGATCCGACTCTCGAACGGCTTTCCCTGGTGATCGCGAATGCTCTGGAAGAGGAAGGGCGGCCGGAATCCTTGCTGGAGATGTTGGCCGAGATCCGAGCTCTCTCCGACGACGAGGCGCGCAACCGGCTCGACGCGGAGACCGATCCAGCGGCGCCCCCTCGGATCGGTGGATAGATGAGGGGAGAACGGAAGAGTCGGCTGAGATGTCGGCGCCCGCCGAGCGCTTCGCCATGAAAAACGATCGCGCGGAGAGCATCGAGCAGCAGATCGCGAGCCTGACGGCAGCGCAAAGAGCCCTGCTCGAGCAGCGACTCCGGACGAAGAATGCGCAAGCCGGCCCGACCGACCGGATCCCGCGTGCACGAGAGCGACGCTCCGGTCCGCTCTCTTTCGCCCAGCAGCGACTCTGGTTCCTGGACCAGCTCGCCCCGGGAAACCCCTTCTACAACATGTCGCGCGCCTATCGCGTCAAAGGGG
>DATNMZ010000088.1:0-2252 GCA_035602095.1 Thermoanaerobaculia bacterium | reverse complement strand
ACCCCGGCGGGTCCCGAGATCCGCGTCGCTGCGGACGGCGGGCCCCGCCGCGAGAAAGGGCACGAACTCGCGCGTGTGATCCGTCGACGCGTCCGTCGTCTCGCACCCGTGGTCGGCCGTGAGGAACAAGAGGTCGTCCGGCCCGAGCGCCGCGAGGGCGTCGGGCAGGAGCGCGTCGAGAGAGGCGAGGTTCCGCGCGAAGCCGGCCGGATCGTTGCGGTGGCCGTACTTGCTGTCGAAATCGACCAGGTTCGTGAAGATGCAGTCCGCCCGCCTCTCGCGCAAGGCCTCGGTCGTGATCCGCATCCCTTCGGCGTCCGAGCCCGTGTGCACGGAGTCGGAGATTCCCCGCCCCGAGAAGATGTCCACGATCTTGCCGACGCCGAAAACGCTCTGCCCCGCCGCGACGAGGCGGTCGAGCCAGGTCTCGCCGGTCGGCGCGACCGTGAAGTCGCGCCGGTTCGCCGTTCGGACGTACTTTCCCGGTCCCCCGACGAACGGCCGCGCGATGACCCGCCCGACGTTGTGCTCCCCGGTCAACAGACCGCGGGCGAAGCGGCAGAGGTCCCACAGCTTCTCGGGAGGCCAGATCTCCTCGTGGCAGGCGACCTGGAACACCGAGTCTCCGGAGGTGTAGAGGATCGGGCGTCCCGTCGCGACGTGCTCCGCGCCGAGCTCGTTCAGGATCTCCGTGCCGGAGGCGGCCCGGTTCCCGAGCACCTTCTTTCCGGCGTACCGCTCGAAGGGGCCGACGATCTCCTCGGGAAAGCCGTTCGGGTAGAGCGGGAACGGGCGCTCGGTGACGAGGCCCATCATTTCCCAGTGCCCGGTGGTCGTGTCCTTTCCGGCGGAAAGCTCGAGAGCCTTTCCCCGCGCCCCCGCCGCCCGGCCGCGGTTGACCAGCGCGAGGAGGCCCAGGCGCTCGAGATTCGGAAGCGGCGTCGGGTGCGCCGCGAGCACATGGCCAAGCGTGTCGCTGCCCGCGTCGCCGTACGCCGCGGCGTCCGGAGCGGCGCCCACGCCGAGGCCGTCGCAGACGAGCACGACGACGCGCCGCCGGCTCACGCGCCGCTTTCCGTTCTGCCCGCCGCGGCGCGCACGTCGAGTCGGCGCCCGCCCGGCGTCAGAGCTTCTGGCGGGCGTCGGCCCGGTAGGGCGAGTTGGGGTAATCGCTCACGAGCCGCTGGTAGGTCGCCCGCGCGTCCGCGGCGGCGCCCGACTTCTCGTAGATCTCCGCGAGCGTGAACATCATCGCGTCCTTCGGGGCCGCGGTATCGGACGACTCGATCGCGCGCTTCAAGCGATCGATCGCCTCCTGCGTTTTCCCGGCGGACGCGAGCAGCCTCGCCTGGTCGAGCTCCGCCGCCGCCGCGACCTCGGCCTTTCCGGACCGCGCCGCCCGGGCAAGCCGTTCGGTGGCGTCGGGAGACGCGGGGTTGCGCACTGCCAGGATGACGCCCGCGGCCCGCCCGGCGACCGTCCCGCTGCTGCGGGCCGCCTTCTTCAAGTGATCGTCCGCTTCCCTGTCTCTCTCGGCGGCCGTCGCGAAGGTGCGGGGCGCGTTTGCCGCGGCAGGCTGTCCCGCCACCGGCGTGTCCAGAGCGGCGAGCGCGGCCGACAGCTCGCGCCCCGCCTCGTTCTCGCGGTAGCTCCGAAAGGCCACGAATCCGGCCGCGAGCAGGATGACGCCGGCCAGAATGACCGCCCCCTCCGTCACGCCGCGCCGGTGGTGCGAGACGTAATCGGCCGTCCGGCCCATCGTCTCGGCGAGGTCGTTCCTCTTCAACTCTTTCCGGGTGATCTTTCGCGCCATGCAATCTCCAGCCGGCGATTATGTCCGACGGGATGGGGACGTTCAAGGCAACGCGCGGCGCGGGAGTGTCCTGGTCGGCGCGGAGAGACGATCGGAGAGAGGTGGAATGCGGACGCGGAAGCGGGACCGACTCGGAGCTATTGCCCTGCCCAGCCCCAGGGCGAGGGGACGTAATTGACCTCGCCGGCGTTTGCACCCTCGGATGTCGGCACCCACTTGAGCAGCGACGCCTTCCCGACCGGGCCGAAGTCATCCACGCTGATGCGGAACGTGTTGCGGTTGGCGACGTCGCCAGTCAGAGGTTGGTCGGAGAGGTAAACGCCGCGGCAGCCGCCGGTGCAGTTGATCGACCCGGATGGCACGACGGACGTGTACGTGGTCGGCCGTGCCGGCGCCTGAGAGTTGGCCGCCTGCGGCGGGAGAATCGTTCCGTCGCCCC
>DATNMZ010000087.1:0-10516 GCA_035602095.1 Thermoanaerobaculia bacterium | reverse complement strand
GCCGAGACCAATCGAAACCCGTTCGACCTCCCGGAGGCGGAATCCGAGCTCGTCTCCGGTTTCAATACCGAGTACTCGGGCGTCAAGTTCGCCTTCTTTTTCCTGGGCGAGTACACGGGGATGATCATCATTTCCTGCGTGGCGGTCACCGTGTTCTTCGGAGGGTGGCTTCCGCCCTTTGCCCACGTGAAGGCCCTGTCGTTTCTCCACATCGTTCCGCCGTTTCTCTGGTTCCTGGCGAAGGTCGGGTTCTTTATCTTCTGCTACATCTGGTTCCGTTCGACTTTCCCGCGCTACCGATTCGACCAGCTGATGGCGCTCGGCTGGAAGTGGATGATCCCTCTCGCGCTCGTGAACATCGTGGTGGTCGCCGTCGCGATCCTGCTGACGCCGGGCAGCACGAAGGGCCTCGTGTGGCTCGCCTGGGCCTTCGGCGCCCTGTTCGTCGCCATGTTTTTCCTCGCGAAGCTCCGACAGGCGCTGACGCGGCGGGACCGGCTCGCGTCGGAACCCGCCGGCGCGCGGAAATCTGCTTAAGGGTGATGGACGAGGAGAATTCATGGCCGTAAAGAAATGGCTCGACAAGCTCGCGCTGCTGGATCTTTTCGACGGCCTCTCCGTGACGGGCCGCCACTTTTTCGGCAAGAAGGTGACCGTCCAGTACCCCGAGCAGAAGCGGATCCCCTCGGACCGATTCCGCGGGATGTTCCGGCTCGACGAGGAGCGCTGCATCAAATGCACGCTCTGCGCGATCGAGTGCCCGATCAACATCATTTACATCGATTGGCACAACGAGAAGAACGAGGCGGGCAAGTCGGCCAAGGTGCTGGATCGGTTCGACGTGGACCTGAAGCGCTGCATGTTCTGCCAGCTCTGCGAGGAAGCGTGCCCGACCACGCCGAAGTCGATCTGGCTGACGACCAAGACCTATGAGATGGCTGCCTACGACCGCAACGATTCGCTCTATCTCGACATCCGAAAGCTGACGGACTGGCAGGCGGCTCCGAACGTGAAGCCGTTCACGATCCAGGAGCAGGGCTGATGGGAGCGGGCGAAGCGGCGGCCGGGGGAGCGCTCCTGACCGGGGCGGCAGGCTGGCTCTTCGTCGTCTTCGCCGCGCTCGCCATCGGCACGGCAGTCGCGGTCGTCGCGGCGAAGAACCCGGTCCACTCGGCGCTCTTTCTCCTCGCCTCGTTCCTCCTCGTCGCGTGCATCTTCATCCTGGAGGAAGCGGAATTCGCCGGCGCGGTACAGATCCTCGTCTATGCGGGCGGGATCATGGTGCTGTTTCTGTTCGTGATCATGCTCGTGCATCAGCGCACATCGGCGGGAGTGACCGCCTTTCAGCACCAGTGGGATGTCGCGTTGCTGCTCCTGCCCGTCTTCCTGATCCCCTTCCTCTACATCCTCGGCACCGAGAAGTTCGTGGACACGGCTCGAAGCACCGACGCCTTGCGGATGATCGGCAATCGGGTGGTCGGGAACACCGAGGCCGTCTCGTGGGTCCTGTTTCGGGACTACCTCCTGCCGTTCGAAGTCGCCTCCGTCTTTCTTCTCGTCGCGATGATCGGCGCGGTGGTCCTCGGGAAGCGCTCGGCGCAGAAGGTCGATTGATGACGATCACGATCAACCACTTCCTGATCGCGAGCTTCCTGCTGTTCTCGATCGGCTTCTTCGGCGTGCTCGTCCGACGCAATTTCCTGACCGTCCTGATGTCGGTCGAGCTGATGTTGAACGCGGTGAACCTGAACTTCATCGCCTTCTCCCGGAAACTCTCCGACCTGACCGGCCAGGTCTTCTCCATTTTCGTGATCACGATCGCCGCCGGGGAGGCCGCGATCGGTCTCGCCCTGACCATCTCGCTCTTCCGACAGCGCAAGACGCTGAACGTCGAAGAGGCGAGCACGATGCGGGGCTAGAAGCGTGAGGGACCTGCTCTGGCTCGTGCCGCTCCTCCCGCTGGCGGGGTTTCTCGTCAACGGGGTGCTCTACCTGGTGTCCCACAGGACGGAAGGGGAGGCGCACGGAGCGCCGGGGGAGGCGCACGGGACGCCCGCCTCCGTCCACGGGGAGAACCCGGCGCACACGCACGCCGCCGCGGCCGTGCACGACCCGGAGGGACATTCGCCGATCCCTTTCAAGAGGGCCCACACCGCGGTCGGCACCGTCTCGGTCGGGCTCGCGTGCCTCTTCGCGTTTCTGGCCATCTTCGACGTGGGCATCGGCCGCCTGGCGGAGGGCGCCGTCCACGTGGTGACGCTCTACCGGTGGGTGCCGCTCGGCGTGAATCAGGCGATCGGGCAGGTGCACGGGCCGCCGGCCGACTGGTTCGTGGACGCCGCGTTCCGCCTCGACTCCCTCTCGGCATTCATGATCGCGTTCGTCACGTTCGTCGGCTTCCTGATCCACGTCTACTCGGTCGGGTACATGGGTCACGAAGAGGGGTACGGGCGGTACTTCGCCTTCCTGAATCTCTTCATGTTCTCGATGCTCGTCCTGGTTCTCGGGGCGAACTTCCTCCTCCTGTTCGTCGGCTGGGAGGGCGTCGGCCTCTGCTCCTACCTCCTGATCGGCTACTTCTACGACCGGGACGCCGCGGCGGACGCCGGCAAGAAGGCCTTCGTCGTGAACCGGATCGGCGACTTCGGCTTCATCCTCGGGATCTTCGGCGTCTTCGCACTCTTCGGGTCGCTCGACTTTGGGAAGGTCTTCCCGGCGGCGGCGGCTCACCCGGCCTCGTACAGCCCCTTTCTGACTCTGGTCTGCCTCTGCCTCTTCGTGGGGGCTTGCGGCAAGTCGGCGCAGTTTCCCCTGCACGTCTGGCTGCCCGACGCGATGGCCGGCCCGACGCCCGTCTCGGCCCTGATTCACGCGGCGACGATGGTCACGGCGGGCGTGTACATGGTCGTTCGCTGCAACGTTCTCTTCCGCCTCGCGCCGGACGCGCTTCTCGTGGTTGCGGTCGTGGGCGGGTTCACGGCCCTTTTCGCGGCAACCATCGGGGTCGTGCAGAACGACATCAAGAAAGTGCTCGCGTATTCGACCGTTTCGCAGCTCGGATACATGTTTCTGGCCTGCGGCGTGGGCGCGTTCGTCGCCGGCATGTTCCACGTCCTGACGCACGCGTTCTTCAAGGCCTGCCTCTTCCTCGGATCGGGCTCGGTGATCCACGCGCTCGGCGGGGAGCAGGACATCCGGAAGATGGGCGGCCTGGCGTCCAAGATCCGCACGACCTACCTCACGTTTCTCGTCGCCACGGTCGCGATCGCCGGAATTCCTCCGCTCGCGGGCTTTTTTTCGAAGGACACGATTCTCGCCGCCGCTTACGAAGCGCAATTCCCGAGCGTGCCCTGGCTCGGCCATGCCCTCTGGGCCGCGGCGCTGTTCACCGCGGGCCTGACCGCGTTCTACATGTTCCGGCTCGTAGCGCTGACGTTCTGGGGCGCCTTCCGCGGGACGAAGGAGCAGGAGGCGCACATCCATGAGTCGCCCCGCTCGATGACGGTGCCGCTCGTCGTTCTGGCGTCGCTCTCGGCGATTGGCGGGCTCGCCGGGATTCCGTCCGCGATCTGGAAGGGAGGCGACAAAGTCGGGGACTTCCTGTCGCCGATCCTTCTCCCGCTCGCCGGCGCGCACGCGGTGTCGCACGAGGTCGCTGCCTCGACGGAGTTCCTCCTGATGGGCCTGTCCGTCGCCGTCGCGGCCGGCGGAATTCTCCTGGCGTTCACGTGGTACGAGAAAGGCCGCGGAGAGACGCCGGCAAGGATCGCCGCGCGGTTTCCCGGCGTGTACCGCGTCGTGTCCAACAAGTACTTCGTGGACGAGTTCTACGACTCGGTCTTCGTGGAGGGGCTCGCCAGGGGCGGCGGGCGCCTCCTCTGGGACTTCGACGCGACCGTCGTGGATGGGGCGGTCAACGGCGCCCGCCACCTGACCATCGCTTTGTCCTGGATCTCGTCGTTGTTCGACCAGTACGTCGTGGACGGTCTCGTCAACGGCGTGGCCAATACGCTCCAGGCCGGGTTTCGGATGTTCCGGGGCGCCCAGACCGGCCGGGTTCAGAATTACGCGCTCGTGATGGGGGGCGGGGTCTTCGGCCTCGTCGCCGTGTATCTCCTCTTCCGGTGAGAACTGAAAACTGTGAACTGATAACTGAGAACTGATAAATGAATTTCCCAACCGGATTCCCCATCCTCTCGATCGTCGCGTACATCCCCCTCGTCGGGGCGCTCGCGATCGTCTTCTTGATCCCCAAGGAGAAGACGCGGACGATCCGGGCTTTCGCGACCTTCGTGGCGGCGCTCGACTTCGCCGTGTCCCTGCCGCTCTGGTTCTCGTTCGACCGGGCGAAGGCCGGGTATCAGTTCGTGGAGCGCGCTTCCTGGATCCCGTCGCTCGGTGTCGACTACCACTTCGGAATCGACGGGATTTCGCTCCTGCTCGTGCTCTTGACGACCTGCATCGGGGTGATCGCCGTGTATTGCTCCTACACGGCGATCGCCGAGCGGCAGAAGGAGTACTACGTGCTCCTGCTGCTCTTGCAGACGTTCATGATCGGCACCTTCTGCTGCCTGGACTTCTTCCTGTTCTACGTGTTCTGGGAAATCATGCTCGTGCCGATGTACTTCTTGATCGGCGTCTGGGGCGGACAGCGGCGGCTCTACGCGGCGATCAAGTTCTTCCTCTACACCCTCGCCGGTTCCGTGCTGATGCTGCTCGGCATCATCGCGCTCTACTTCTACAACACGACGGGATTCCTCGGGTACAAGGGCCTCGGCCACCCCGCGACGTTCTCGGTGCAGAAGCTCACGGCGGTCGCCGCCTCCATGCCGCCGGAGCTCCAGGTCTGGCTGTTCTTCGCGTTCTTCTTCGGGTTCGCCATCAAGGTTCCGATGTTCCCGTTCCACACCTGGCTGCCGGACGCCCACACCGAGGCTCCGACCGCGGGCTCCGTGATCCTCGCGGCGGTGCTCCTGAAGATGGGGACGTACGGCTTCGTGCGCTTCTCTCTTCCGATGTTCCCGGAAGCGATCAAGACGCGGTGGGTGATCGGAACGATGGTGTTTCTCGCCATCGTCGGAATCGTGTACGGCGCGATGGTGACGCTCGTTCAGAAGGACATGAAGAAGTTGGTCGCGTACTCCTCCGTTTCGCACCTCGGGTTCGTCATGCTGGGCATCTTCGCCCTGAACATGGCGGGGGTGCAGGGAGGAGTGCTCCAGATGATCAACCACGGGATCTCGACGGGGGCGCTCTTCCTTCTCGTCGGGATCCTGTACGAGCGCCGGCACACGCGTCTGATCTCCGAGTACGGCGGCCTCGCGCGGCAGATGCCGATCTACGCGACTTACTTCCTCATCATCGCGCTGTCCTCGATGGGTCTCCCGCTCTTGAACGGCTTCATCGGCGAGTTCTCGATCCTCCAGGGCGCCTTCGCGAAGAGCTTCTGGTGGGCGCTCCTCGCCTGTACCGGGATCGTCCTCGGGGCGGCGTACCTGCTGTGGCTCTACCAGCGCATCTTCTTCGGAGAGCTGTCGAATCCCGCGAACGCAAAGCTTCCGGACTTGACCTTCCGGGAACAGCTCACGCTGGCGCCTCTCGTCGTGCTCGCCTTCTGGATCGGTCTCTATCCCAAGCCCTTCTTCGACGTGCTCCGGGTGCCCGCGGAGAGCATCGTCCGCGCGGTCGGCGGTCCGACGGAGACCCCGCCCGCGTACGCGGGAAGCCTCGAAGGGGGGCCCGCCGGCGAGACGGGAGGCGGGGCGGCGCCGGCGGCGGCATCCCGGTGAAGATCTCGGGGACGGACTGGCTCCTCCTCTCGCCGGAGCTCTTCCTGACCGCTGCGGGGCTCCTCCTGCTCGCGATCTCCGTCTTTCTCGGAAAGGCGAAAGAGGAGCTCTTCGGATTTCTCTCCATTCTCTTCCTGGGGGTCACCGCGGCCCTTCTCGCGTTCGTCGCCACCAACGAGGACCGGGCCCGGGGACCGATCCTCGCGGGCATGTTCGTCGTCGACAATTTCGCCCTCTTCTTCAAGTTCCTGATCCTGCTGTCGCTCGTCCTGACCGTCCTGGCGTCCGTGCGGTTCGTCGGCGATGCGCCGTACCCCGGGGGCGAGTACTACGCGCTCTTGATCTTTGCGGGCGTGGGCATGTTCTTCATGGTTTCGGGCAGCAACCTGATCTCGATCTACGTCGCGCTCGAGCTCATGGCGCTCTCTTCCTACGTCCTCGCGGGGTACTTCAAGGGCGAGCTCAAGTCGACGGAAGCCGCGGTGAAGTACTTCATTCTGGGCGCGTTCTCCTCGGCCGTGCTCCTCTACGGGCTCTCCCTCGTGTACGGAATCGGCGGGAAGATGGGGCTTGCGGACCTGGCCCGCCTCTACTCGACGACGCCGCGCACGAACGCTCTCATCCTGGGGATCCTCCTGCTCCTCTCGGGCCTCCTCTTCAAGATCGCCGCGGTGCCGTTCCACGTCTGGACGCCGGACGTCTACGAAGGCTCTCCGACTCCGGTCACCGCGTTCTTCTCGGTGGGTCCGAAGGTCGCGGCCTACGCCATCCTCGCCCGCATCTTCTACGTGGCGTTCCCGAAATTCCAGGCGGACTGGGGATTGATCGTCGCGATCGTCGCGGCCGCGACCATCATCTGGGGGAATCTCGCGGCGCTGATGCAGACAAACGTGAAGCGGATGTTCGCCTACTCTTCGATCGCGCACGCGGGCTACGCGCTCCTGGGCGTCCTCGGGTTCCAGACGAGGTTCGGGATGTGGGGCGTGCTCGTGTATCTGCTCGCCTACATGCTGATGAACTTCGGCGCCTTCGCCGTCATCATTTTCCTGGAGACCAAGGGATACGCCGCGGAGACCGTCTCCGACTTCAACGGCCTCGCGAAGCGGAACATGCCGGCGGCCGTGGTGATGCTCGTTTTCCTCCTTTCACTCGCCGGCATTCCGCCGACCGCGGGCTTCATCGGGAAGTACTACCTGTTCACGGCGGCGATGGACGCGGGGTACGCCTGGCTCGCCGTCCTGGCGGTGCTCGCCTCCGCGGTCTCGCTCTTCTACTATTTTCGGATCGCGGCCGCCATGTTCTTCACGGACGGCGTCGAAAGCCGGCTGCCGGTCTCCTACGCGCTGACCGCCGCGGTCGTCATCTGCGCGGCGGGAACCCTCGTCGTCGGGATCGCCCCCGAGCGAGTCCTGGCCGTCCTGCACCGGTGCCTACCGAGCCAGTATTAGGTAGTAGGTGGTAGGTGGTAGGTGGTAGGTGACAGGTGACAGGTGACAGGTGGTAGGTGGTAGGGGTCCGTTGAGATTCCTTGAAAGCTTGTGAACGCTTCGGAGCCGCCGGGGCGTTCGCGGGCTTCGGCGGTCGCGGAGGGCACCTCCGCGGGAGTGCTGTTTCTCGCGGCTCCCCTCGCCGGATACTTTCTCGGACGCTGGCTCGGGCGGCAGGCAGGCTGGGGCGACTGGGCCGCGTGGACGGGCGGCGTTCTGGGCCTCGCCGCGGCCTTCACGAACTTCTTCCGGCTCGCGGCCCGGCTCTCCCGGTGAGGCGGGGGCTCTCCGTCGGATGAGCGACGCGGATCTCGTCATCGGGCGCGTGCGCCGGCGCGCGTTCCTGTTCGGCGCGCTCGCGGTTGCGGGCGCGTTTGCCTTCGGATGGCGCTCCGGCGTCTCCTTGACAATCGCCGCGGCCGTGGTTATTTTGAGCTTTCTCGTACTCGAGAAGCTGACCGAGCGTCTCGTTCCCCAGCAGACACGAACCGGATTCCGGAACCTCGCCCCGCTTCTGCTCGTGACGGCCGCCAGTCTGGCCGGTTTCGGCATCGTCCTGTTTCGTTGGAGAGAATTTGATCCGGTCGCCGGTGCCGTGGGCCTGTCCTTGATGGTTCTGGCGATCGTTCCGGAAGTTTGGATCGGGCGGCCGGGAGGCTAGAGACAAGGGGAGAGGCTGTGGAAGAGCATCATTCGATCCTGTACGGCCCGGTCAACGCGCTGCTGAAGCGGCTCCTCGGAGAGCCGCCGGTCGAGAAGCTCTCGCCGGCGCAGGCCGCGTTCTTCTTTCCGGATGGAAAAGAGGCGTGGATCCCGGACGCCGCCCTGATGACGCTCCTCCTCCTCCTGATCTTCGCGATCGTGTTCCCGCTCCTGGCCCGGCGCTACGACCGGGAAAAGCCCTCGAAGATCCAGAGCTTTTTCGAGATGCTCGTTTCCGGCCTGCGCGCGATGTGCGAGGACGTGATCGGCCACGGCGGAGAAAAGTACGTGCCGATCATCGGGACGTTCGCGATCTTCATCGGAGTCGCGAACCTGTTCGGGATCTTCTTCTTTCTGCAGCCCCCGACGGGGGCGCTGTCGACGACCGTCACGCTCGCGGTCATTTCGTTTGTCTACTTCAACTGGCAGGGGATCCGGGAGCATGGCCTTCTCGCGTACCTGAAGCACTTCACCGGACCGCTCCTCCTGATCGCGCCCCTGTTTTTCGTGATCGAGATCATCGGAACGTTCGCGCGAATCCTGTCGCTCTCCTTGCGGCTCTTCATGAACATCTACGGCGAGCACACGACGACCGGAGTGTTCGCGAGCCTCGTCCCTATCGGAGTGCCCTGGCCGATGATGGCTCTGGGACTCTTCACGGCGGCCCTGCAGGCCTACGTGTTCGCACTCCTCTCGGCCGTCTACGTCGCGGGAGCGACGGCGCATGAGGAGCATTGAGGAGCGGACCGAGGCCGGGAAACGGAAAACGGGAAACGGGAAACGACGGATTCCGGGAGTTCTCGGTCGGGAAAACCGATAACTGACAACTGATAACTGATAACTGATAACTACACATGATATTTTCCGGCATCACCGCGCCGAGGGCGCGGTCAAAGAAGGAGATCCGCGGATGGTGAAGAAGACGGTTCTGTTTTGCGCGGTTTCGCTCGTCTCGGCGCTCCCGGCGTCCGCGCAGGAAGCGGGGGCGGCGGCCGCCCAGGCGCCGTCGGGCGTGCGGTGGGGTGTCATCGGCGCGGCGTTCCTGCTCGCCATCGCGGCGGCAGCCGGCGCGACCGCTCAGGGGAGGGCGACAGCGGCCGCGTCGGAAGGAATGTCCCGCAACCCCGGCGCCGCCAAGGACATCCGCGGGATGACCCTGCTGGGGCTCGTCCTGATCGAGTCCCTGGTGCTGTACGCGCTGCTGATCTGCTTCCTGATCCAGAACAAGTAGCCTCTCGGGCGGCCCCGGCAAGCCGCGCCGGGGCCCGCCCTCTGTCCTCGCGGGAGGACGGAGTGACCCCGGAAAGAAACCATTTCCCCTCGACAAACGTATTTTCTGTCGAGGATGGGCCAACGCGGCGGAATTCTAATCCGTAGAACCAGCAAAAGTTACCTCGATCGGTCGGTTCGGACGGGCCGGGACGGTCGCCGGGCAGGGAAATTGAAACAGCAGGGAGTCATGGAAAAGGCAAACGTGCAGCCGAAGAGCGAAACGGTCAGCGTCTCGTCGTGGGACTTCGATTCCCTCGTGATGCCGTACCTCGACTCGCTCTACAACACCGCCTATCGGATGACCCGCAGCTCGGAAGACGCCGAGGACCTCGTCCAGGAGACCTATTTCAAGGCCTACAAGTACTACGACAAGTTCGAAGAGGGGACGAACCTGAAGGCCTGGCTCTTCAAGATCCTGAAGAACACCTTCATCAACAACTATCGGAAGAAGAAGCTCGAGCCCCGCAGCGTCGACTTCGCGGAGATCGAGGACTCCTTCGAGCGGATCGTTCGGCGGGACAACTCGGACCAGCCGGCGGACCCGGAGACCGAATACTTCACGGGCGTGATGGACGAGGACGTCAAGAAGGCGCTCGAATCCCTCCCGTACGACTACCGGATGGTCGTCCTCCTGGCCGACCTGGAGGACTTCTCCTACAAGGAGATCGCGGACATCCTCGACTGCCCGGTGGGAACCGTCATGTCGCGGCTCTACAGGGGCAGAAAGCTCCTCGAAAAGGCCCTCTTGAAGTACGCTCGCCAGCACGGGTACATCCGAGGGGCGGAGCCCAACAAGATGCGGACCCGACCCAAGAATCCGGCCGCCTAGGGCAAGCCCTCTCCTCCCTGGCCGGTCGGCCAGTCGCCGCGCGTGGCCGCTCGGCCACCGGGGCGATCCACCGGAATTTCGTCCGTTCCGCGCCGGTTGAAACCTCCGGCACCATGAATTGCGCTCAGGTCCGTTTCTTCCTCTACGCCTACCTCGATCGGGACATATCGAGCTTCGAAGCCGATGCGGTGTCCCGCCATCTGGTCGAGTGTGCCCCCTGTCGGGAGCGCGGCCGCAGCGCGCGGGGACTCGCGCAGGTGCTGCGGTCCCGGATGGAGCGCTTTCCGGCGCCCACCCGGCTGCGCCTGAGGCTTCGGCAGGGCGACGTCCCGCGCTTTCGCTACCCGCTGCTCGCGACGGCGGCGGTGCTCCTCGTGCTCCTCGTCCCCCTCGTCGCGGACGACGTCTCGGGGCCCCCTGCCGACGGTCTCCATCTG
>DATNMZ010000086.1:0-2707 GCA_035602095.1 Thermoanaerobaculia bacterium | reverse complement strand
CGACCGATCCCTCGAGATGATCGTCGCGATGCTCGCCGTCCTGAAGGCGGGGGGCGCCTACGTTCCCATCGATCCCGCCCTGCCGCTGAAACGCGCCGCCTTCCTGCTCGAGGACTCGGGGTCCTCCGCCGTGCTGAGCCGCGAGGCGCTGGCCGATTCGCTGCCCACCGGCTGGGCCCGCCTGTTCTGCCTGGATTCCGACGCCGCGGCGATCGCGCGGCAAAGTGAAGAGAACCCGGCGCACTCCGTCTCCGCGAGCGGGCTGGCGCACCTTCTCTATACGTCGGGCTCGACCGGAGAGCCCAAGGGCGTCGCGGTCGTTCATCGCGGCGTCGTGCGCCTCGTGCGCGGAACGGCCTACGCCCGCTTCGGTCCGGACGAGGTTTTCCTGCAGGCCGCGCCGACGTCGTTCGACGCGTCCACCTTCGAGATCTGGGGCGCGCTGTTGAACGGCGGCCGCCTCGTCGTCCTTTCCCCGCCGACACCCGGTCTCGACGACCTGGCGGAAGCGATCCGGCGCCATGGCGTCACGACTCTCTGGCTCACCGCGGGCCTCTTCCACCTCGCGGTCGACGAGCGGCTGCCGGACCTGAAGCCTCTGCGGCAGCTCCTGGCCGGCGGCGACGTTCTTTCCCCGGAGCGAGTCCGGCGCGTCCTCCAGGAAGTCCCCGGCTGCGCGCTCATCAACGGCTACGGCCCGACCGAGACGACGACCTTCGCCGCCTGCCATGCGATCCGAGATCTTTCTTCGGAGGCGTCCACCGTCCCGATCGGGCGGCCGATCGCCAACACGCAGATCTATCTCCTGGACTCGGACCGGCGATGGGTTCCTCCCGGCGAGGCGGGCGAGGTCTACATCGGCGGCGACGGGCTCGCGCGCGGCTACTGGAATCGTCCGGAGCTGACCGCCGAAGCTTTCGTCGAAAGTCCTTTCGACGCGACTTCCGGCTCGCGCCTTTACCGGACGGGGGACCTCGCCCGGCTCGCGCCGGATGGGAACCTCGAGTTCCTGGGCCGGCTCGATCAACAGATCAAGGTCCAGGGCTTTCGCGTCGAGCTTTCCGAGATCGAAGCGGCGCTCGAGCGCCATCCGGCGGTCTCCCGCAACGTCGTGGAAGCCCGGGAAACCGCGCCCGGAGGCCGGCGGCTCGTCGCGTACGTGGTTCTCGCTCCGGACGGAGCGTGCGGCGACGGCGAGCTCCGAGCGTTCCTCCAGCGGGAACTGCCCGAGTACATGGTGCCCGCCGCTTTCGTGCGGCTCTCCTCTCTTCCGCTCACCGCCAACGGAAAGGTGGACCGCCGCGCGCTCCCGGAGCCGGCGCGGGGCGCCTCCGGCGCGGTGTCGCCTCCTCTCTCGACGATGGAGGAACGGATCGCGCAGGTGTGGCGGTCCGTTCTGGATCTCGATGCGATCGATTGCGACGAGAACTTCTTCGATCTCGGGGGAAATTCGCTCCTGTTGATCGAGGCTCACGCCATTCTCCAGAGACGCCTGGCGATTGCTCTGCCCATCACGGCGCTCTTCGAATATCCGACCGTCCGTTCCCTCGCGCGTTCCCTGGACGGGGCGCCCGATGCGGAAGCGTCCTTGCGCGCGCTGAGAGAACGAGTCCGGGAGAGACCCCGGACGTTCGATCGCGGCCGGAAAGGGGAGAGCGTGTTATGAGCGGGAGGAAGCCTCTCCCCGAGGCGATCGCGATCGTGGGCATGGCGGGGCGCTTTCCCGGGGCCCCTTCCGTCTCCCAACTCTGGGAAAACCTGAAGGCGGGACGGGAGTCGATCTCTGTCCTCACCGACGAGGAGCTGCTCGCTTCCGGGATCGACGCGGCGCAGCTCACCGACCCGCATTACGTGAAGGCGCGCGGAATCCTGGAGGACGTCGATCTCTTCGACGCCTCCTTCTTCGGGTTCACGCCGAAGGAAGCCGAGCTGACGGACCCGCAGCACCGCCTCTTTCTGGAGACATGCTGGCGCGCGCTCGAGGACGCGGGCTGCAATCCGGAGGGCTTCGAAGGCGGGATCGGGGTCTTCGGCGGGATGAGCATGAACACCTACCTGCTCGCGGCCCGAGGGAGAGACGCCGCGTTCTGGAAGGAGCTCACCGAGTCCTACCAGATCGGCGGATACCCCTCCGTGGTCGGAAACGACTACAACTTCCTGACGACGCGGGTTTCCTACAAGCTGGATTTGAAGGGGCCGAGCTTCGACGTCCAGGCGGGATGCTCGACCTCTCTCGTGGCGGTCTGTCTCGCGTGCCGCGCCTTGCTGCAGCACGACTGCGACGCCGCGCTGGCGGGCGGGGTCTCGATCACCTTCCCGCAGAAGAGGGGCTATCTCTACCAGGAGGGCGCGATGGGCTCTCCCGACGGCCGGTGTCGGGCATTCGACGCCGCCGCCGGAGGGACCGTATTCGGCGCCGGGGTCGGAGTGGTGGTCTTGAAGCGGCTCTCCGACGCGATCGCGCAGGGCGACTCGATCGTCGCGGTGATCCGCGGGTTCGCTCTGAACAACGACGGAGCGTCGAAGGTCGGGTACATGGCCCCGAGCGTCGAAGGACAGGCCGAAGTGATCGCGACGGCGCAGGCCCTCGCCGACGTGGATGCCGAGTCGATCGGCTACGTCGAGACGCATGGGACCGGAACCCCGCTCGGAGATCCGATCGAGATCGCCGGACTGACTCGCGCGTTTCGCTCCGCGACGAAGGCGA
>DATNMZ010000085.1:0-3661 GCA_035602095.1 Thermoanaerobaculia bacterium | reverse complement strand
CCGCCGACCCGAACCTGCTCCACCGCCTCGCCGGCGAAGACACGCCGCTCTGGGTCGCGCCGAAGGGAAACGTCGCCACCGGAGCCGCCCCCTCGCTGTCGGCGCACCCTCTCCCGCGGCTTCTCGCGGCGGGCGTCGCCGTGGCGCTGTCCGCGGACGACCCGCTCCTCTTTTCGACGTCGACGGCGGCCGAGTACGCGGCGGCCGGGGCGGAAATGGGAATCCCGGACGAAGCGCTGCGGAAGATGGCTCAGCGCGGCTGGCGCGGCGCCTTCGGTCTCTCGAGCGCGCAGCGGGAGGCGGGGGTGCGGGCGCTGGAGACCTGGGCGCCGTCGGAGAGTTAGCTGTCGGCTGTCCGCTATCAGCTGTCAGCCAATGTCGGAGAGGGCTGAGAGTCCATCATCCCCGAGAAGAGCAGGCACGTGGGAGCGGGGAACGGCCGGACGCATTCACGATCGCTCAGTCGCCTCCGAGCACCGCCTCGTAGAGGGATCGGTATCGCGCGACGATCGCGTCCGTCGGAAAATTCGTGACGGCGCGGCGGCGGGCGGACTGCGAGAACGCCTGCCAGCGCGCCCGGTCGGTCAAGAGGGAGAGCGCCGCCTCCGCCATCCCATCGACGTCTCCGACGGGCTTCAAGTATCCGTTCTCGCCGTCCTGCACGACCTCGGGCAGCCCGCCGGCCGCGGAGCCGATCACGGGGACGCCGCAGGCCATCGCTTCGAGCGCCGCGAGGCCGAACGACTCCGAATCGGAAGGCAGGAGAAAAAGCTTCGCGATCGGAAGGACCGTCTCGATCGCCGCGACGTTGCCCAAAAAGACCGTCTCGCGCTCGAACCCGCCATCGGAGACCAGCCGTTCCGCCAGCGCGCGGTCCGGCCCGTCGCCGACGAGAACGAGGCGGGCGGGGATCCGGCGGCGAACGCGTTCGAAAATTCCGATGACGTCCGCGATGCGTTTGACGGGGCGGAAGTTCGAGACGTGGAGCAGAACGCTCTCGTCCTCGCGGGCGAGCGTCTTCGAGAAGGGGGAGGCCCCGTCCGGACGGTAGAGGCTTCCGTCCACGAAGTTGGGGATCACTTCGATCGAGTGGCGGACACCGAGCTCGCTCTCCGTGACTTTTCGCAGGTATTGCGAGACGGCGGTCACCCCGTCGCTCTTCTCGATTCCAAATCGGGTGATCGGAAGGTAGGAGCGGTCCTGTCCCACGATCGTGATGTCCGTTCCATGGAGCGTCGTGACGACTTTCAAGCGCACGCCGTCGGACGTGATCATGTCGCGCGCGAGGATCGCCGAGATCGCGTGCGGGAGCGCGTAATGCACGTGGAGGAGGTCGAGCCCCGCGTGCGCCGCGACGTCGGCCATCTTCGTGGCGAGCGCGAGCGTGTAGGGAGGAGAAACGAACAGAGGATACGTCGGCGCGACGACCTCGTGAAAGAAGACGCGCGGGCGAGGAAGCGCGAGACGGGTCGGCAGGGCGTACGAAATGAAATGAACCTCGTCGCCGCGGTCCGCGAGCGCGACGCCGAGCTCGGTCGCAACGACGCCGCTTCCGCCGATGGTCGGGTAGCAGGTGATTCCGATCTTCATCTCAGAACCCCGGCTCGGATCCTTCGAAGGCGGCGACGGGGTCCTCGACGCGCGGCGGCCTCCGGGAAACGAAACCTTCTCCGAACCGGACGCCGATCAAGAACCCGAAGTGGCGCGCCCGGGCGTCGATCGCCTCGAGGAATCCCTCCTGCGACAGGAACGTCTGCGGCTCCGCCGACCGGGGGTCGTGAAACTGCGTCGCGAACGCGCGGATCGCCGCCCGGCGGGTGTCCATGGCGGCCGTCACATCCACGACCAGGGTGGGAGCGTGCAGGTATGCCGTCGAGAAGTAGATCGTCTGCTGCGGGCGATGCGCGGGGTGCGCGGTCTCGATCTTGCGGAGTCCGGCATAGAAGGCGGCGTCGGTGACGAGCTCGCCGGCCCGCCGGTGGTCGGGATGCCGGTCCTCCGGGAAGGAGGTCAGGATGAGGCGGGGTTTTTCCCGGCGGATGAGGTCGATCAGGACGAGCTCGTTCTCCCGCGTCTTGCGAAGCCCGCCGTCGCCGAAGTCGAGCGTCTCGCGGAACTCCGCCCCGAGGATCTGCGCCGCGCGGCTCGACTCCCGCGCCCGCGTGGCCGGGTCGCCGCGCGTCCCCATTTCGCCGCGCGTCAAGTCCACGATCCCGAACCGGCCGCCCCGGGCCTTCCAGGAAACGAGCGTTCCGGCGCAACCGAGCTCGATGTCGTCGGCGTGCGCGGCGACGGCGAGGATGTCAACGGCCATCGGTCCCTCCGACCGCCTCGCCGTCGAGCCCGAGATCGACGATCGCGGCGCCCTCGAGCGAGCCGCGAGCCGCGTCGCGCACGGCGTCGAGCGCGCCCCGCCCGTACGCGAGAAGCGGGACGAGCGCCGGGTAGAGACGCTCCGCGGGAGCGCCTTGTGGCAGCAGCATCGTGTCGAGCCGCTGGCGGCGGCTGTCTGCGACCTCCCCCTTCTTTTCGGCGGCCTTCTTCATCCGTTCCTGCAACTGCTCGAACAGGTACGCAACCTTTCGCCGCATGTTTTCGAGCGCTCCCAGGAGCGTGGGGTCGAGCGCGCGCAGCTCCGGCTCCAGAGCGGCGAGCTCCCGCTCCGCTCCCGCGGCCGCTTTGGCGACGGCGGGTGAGTCCGGGATCTCCGCCGGGGCGCTCTCTTTGGCGGGCAGGAAGAGCGCCTCCCGCGAGATGCCGAGCGCCTCCATCTTCTTCCGCTCGGGCGGCCCGAGCGGAATCACGAAGGAGCGGGCGAGCAGAACCGGCGGCTTCAGATCGAAGATCGGGAAGAGCGCGAGCGCCTGGGCATGGTAGGCGATCTCCGCCGGGCCGAGAATCGATGCCGCGGCCGGCATCAGCCACGACTTGAGAACGGGTCGCGTCAGGACGTCGGGCGACGGCCACGCGTCTCCCCGTTGGACCCTGGCGACCGCGTCTTCGACGGAGTCCACGCGGCGCCGCTCTCCGTCGGCGATCGTGAAGAAGGGAAAGACGCCGGGGCGGAACGGGACCGAGACCGGCAGGCCCGCGCTCTCGAGCTTCGCCGAAACGCGGGTGAGCGCGTCCTGGATGGCGGCTTTCCGGCGGGCGGCTTCGCGAAAGAACTCCGCCGTCGCCTCCCGCAGCGGCGCCTGGTACGGGTCGAGAACCAGAAGACCTTCGCCGGCCAAGTCGAGCAGGGTTTCGATGAAGGCGTCGGCGTACGTCGTCCCGGGCGCGTAGCGCCGGCGGAAGCTCGCGAGGATCTCCTCCGCGGCCGGCCCTCGCGCTTCGGCGGCGAAGGCGTCCAGGATCTCGGTGACTTTTTGCGGAAGCGGGAGCCGTCCGACCGGTTTTCGGTTCGCGCGGTCCGCCCCCTCCAGCACGAACACCTCCGGCCCGTCCCGGCCGGGCCAGGCGGTGCGCGCCACCTCCTCGAGGTCGTGGTCGTCGGTCAGCGCCCAGAAGACCGGAACGGCGGGGACCCCGCGGCGCGTGATCTCGGAGGCGGTGCGGATCACGTCGAAGGCCTTGGTGACCGTGAACAGGGGGCCGCCGAAGAGGCCCACCTGGTGTCCCGTCACGACGGCGACGGCTCGCCCGGCGGCAAGCTCCGCGG
>DATNMZ010000084.1:0-2162 GCA_035602095.1 Thermoanaerobaculia bacterium | reverse complement strand
CGTCGTGCAGCAGAGCGAGCGCCTGGAGGGCCGACACCATCGCAACCTCGGCCTGGTCTGCGGAGAGCACCGCCTGCCGCGCCAGCGCGCCCCGGTCGATCATGGAGCGGAGGACCTCCGCGCCGGAGCCGTCGTGGAGCGACGCGAGGGCGATCGCGGCATTCCAGCGGACGTCGGCGACCGGGTCTCCGAGAAGCACCCGCAGGCGGGGGATCGCGCGCGGGTCGGACAGCTTGCCGAGGACGTAGGCGGCCATCTTGCGGGCGCCGGGGTCCTGCGCCTCCGAGGCTTCGAGGACCGCGTCCAACGCGGCGGGGTCGCGGAGCATGCCGAGGGCCCAGATCGCGTACAGCCGCGTCTCCGGATCCGGGTCTCGAGCGGCGGCGAGAAGCTCCGGGAGCGCGGCGCGGTCCTGGAGCTTGCCCAGCACGAGCACGAGATAGCGGCGGACTTTCACGTCTTCCGCGCGCTTTCCCGAGAGCCCGTCGAACACCCGCCGGGTTTCCGCCGAGAGGGCGTCGCGCTCGGGACCCGGCGGCATGCGCCCGATCGAGCGGGAGAGCTCGAACGCCGCCTGCCAGCGCCGGTTGGCCGTCCCGCCCCGCACCTCGGCGAGCTCGTCGGCCGGCGAGCGCCGCTCGAAGGTCATCCGGTTGAAGACGAGAAAGATGAGGAGGGCGGTGCCGACCACGAGGAGCGGGAGCGCGAAGAAGCGGGCGAGCGTCGCCCGCGGCGGCGGAGCCTCGCCTTCCTCCGAGTCTTCGTGGGGCGAGGCCGCATCCGGGGGCCGCTCGTCCGTCACAGGGCGGGAAGGTATCTCTTGGCCTGGGTGATCGGGTTGGGGACGAAGATGGCGTCCTTCTCGCAGACCGTCTCACAGAGGCGGCAGGAAACGCAGGGGCCCGCCTCGACTTCGGCGATCTTGTGAAAGGTCTCCTGCAACGGATCCTCGATCAGGTAGATGCAGTCGAAGGGGCAGATGTCGATGCAGAACTCGCAGCCGGTGCACAGGTCCCGGTCGACGATCGCCTTGGGGATGTCCCGCGGCTTGACCTTCTCGACCAGCAGTCCCTTGTGGTCCTGGATGCAGGAGACGGGGCAATATCGCGCGCAGACCGAGCAGTCGATGCAGCGGTCCTCGTGGATGACGTATTTTTCGCTCTTGTCGCCCGTGATCGTATGCGTGGGGCACTTGATCTCGCACACTCCGCAGCCGATGCACGTGTCCGTGATGAAATGGGGCATGTTTGGGCAAGTCCCTCGGCGATTTGCGGTTTCTCCCCGTGGACGCGGTTCCGACCTCGCGTCCTTGTGAAAAATATCACAAGCGCATGAACTTTTCCGTCCGGTCTGCGTTCCAGACAGCATGAGAGACGTTCGCGCGGTGGTCGTGGGGCTTCTCGTCGTGGTTCTGGCGGCCCTCGCTATCTCCTTCTGGCGGCGGCCCGAGCGCGAGTTCCGGCGCGTCCGGGGCTATCGGGTCGAGATCCGCAAGATGGAGGATGGAACGAAGCGGCACGTCGCGTTCACCGTTCCGATGAGCCTGGTCGCCCGCATGGCGTCTCTGATCCCGGTATCGGACATCGGCGGGAACATGCGGGCCGACTGGGGCGACGGCGAGGTCACCGCCCGGGACATCCTGGAAGCCGCCGGCCAGAGCGAGCCGGGCAAGCCCGGCGTCATCACGCGACCCCACTCACGCATCGAGGTCACCGCCGACGGCGCCGTTCTGGACATTCTGGCGAAGGACGACTGGGACAAGAGCGTCCGCATCCGGGTCCCGCGGGCGCTCGTCGAGAGCCTGTCGCGGGAGAGCCGCGTGACCCCGAAGGACATCCTCCACAGGCTCGACGAGCTCGGCCCCGGCGACGTCGTCTCGATCCACGACCGGGACAACGAGGTCACGATCACGGCGCAAGGAAAGTAGTCGGGGGTAGTTGTCAGTTTTCAGTTGTCAGTTTTCAGTTCTTGGGCCCCACGGACAACTCCTAACTGATAACTGACAACGACTCCGGTATCTTCTCGCCATGTCCAACCACCCGGCGGGTCGTTAACCGGGGGAAATAGCACGAAGAAGTTTTCAGTTCTCAGTTTCGGTTTTCCTTGTTGGGCCGCGAAAAGCGTCCGAGCGTCCGGAAACTGATAACTGATAACTGATAACT
>DATNMZ010000083.1:0-5729 GCA_035602095.1 Thermoanaerobaculia bacterium | reverse complement strand
GCCTGACGTCCGACGTCCTGCGCTCGCCCGCTCTCGCGGACCTGGGACTTCGGATCGTTGCGGGGGAGGCTGGGTTCTCTCGGGTGATCTCGTGGGGGCGTATTCAGCGGCCAGGCCTCGCCCTCGCCGGCTTTCAAGCGTTCATCAAGCCGGGGCGCATTCAGATACTGGGGGAAAGCGAGCTGAAATACCTCGACACGATGCCGGCCGGCCTCCGCTCGGAGCGCATCGCCGCGATCTGCGCGCTCCCGGTCGCGGCGTTTGTGGTGACGAAGGGCCAGCGCGTGCCGGAAGACCTCGCCCGCGAGTGTCGGGCGCGGGACGTTCCGCTCTTAGTCTCCGACCAGACGACATCCGTCGTCATTCAGTCGATCACGCGGATCCTCGAAGACGAGCTGGCCCCGACGACGACGGTGCACGGGGTGCTCGTCGACGTCTACGGGATGGGCGTTCTCCTCCTGGGCGACTCCGGGATCGGCAAGAGCGAGTGCGCGCTCGATTTGATCCAGCGCGGGCATCGGCTCGTTGCCGACGACGTCGTCGAAATTCGCAAGTACCCGAACGGCACCCTCGTGGGGCGGGCGGCGGAGATGATCCGGTACCACATGGAGCTGCGGGGGATCGGGATCATCAACATCAAGCATCTCTTCGGCGTTTCCGCCGTGCGGTCTTCGAAGTCCATCGAGCTCGTGATCGAGCTCGAGCGTTGGGACCCGACGAAGCGGTACGATCGGCTCGGTCTGGACGGGGAGACGTACGCCATCCTGGATCGGACGCGCCCGTTTCTCCGGCTGCCGGTCGCGTCGGGACGGAACATCGCCCTCCTGATCGAAATTGCGGCGCGCAACGAGCTTCTGAAAACACAGGGCTACGATGCGGCCAAGGAGTTTGCCCTGAAGGTCGACGAACAGATCGCCAAGAACATGCGCGCGACGCGCCCGCCCGATTGAGCCAGCCAACCCCCGTCGCCCCGCCGAAGCTCGCCGCGGCGGCCGAGAGCCTCGTCATCGTGACGGGCCTGTCCGGCTCCGGAAAGAGCTACGTCAACAAGTGTCTCGAGGACGTCGGCTACTTCTGCGTCGACAACCTTCCTCTCGAGCTCGTCGAGCCGCTGCTCTCCCAGGTGAACGCGCCGCGCGTCGGAATCATCCTGGACGTTCGCAACGCCGACTTCGCGGCGCGCTTTCCCGAAATGCTCGGACACGTGCGCCAGCAGGTCCCCGGGACGCGGCTCCTCTTCCTGGATGCCTCGGAGGAGTCGCTCATCCGGCGATTCTCCGAGACCCGCCGGCCTCATCCGCTTTCGGGCGACCGCTCGCTCCTCCAGGCGCTTCGGAGCGAGCGCCAGATGCTCGAGGAGGTGCGTTCCGTGGCGGACGTCGTCGTCGACACGACGGAAATGACCGTCCACGAGCTCCGTTCCTTCATCCAGAAGACGTTCGCGGTCAATCCCGATGAGGCCCGGATGGTCGTCTCCGCGACTTCCTTCGGCTACAAGTTCGGCATTCCGCACGACGTCGATCTCCTCTTCGACGTCCGCTTCCTCGCAAACCCGCATTTCGTTCCAGAGCTGAAGGGCAAGACGGGATCCGATCCCGCCGTCGCGGCGTACATCGAGAAGGACCCGGAGACGGGCGCGTTTCTGCAGAAGCTCTCCGAGTTCTTCGACTATCTGCTTCCGCTCTACGAGCGCGAGCACAAGAGTTATCTCTCCATCGGAATCGGATGCACGGGAGGGAAGCACCGGTCGGTCTACATCGCCGAGCGCCTCGTGGAGCTCCTGAAGGAACGCGGATTCCCGGTGCGCATCTCCCACCGGGACGCGGACCGCCAGTGACAGGGCTCTCCCGCTCCCGATGATTGGCGTTCTCCTCGTCACGCACGGGAAGCTCGCCGAGGAGCTCCGGGACGCCGCGCTGACGATTCAGCCCGAGATGGCGAGAGTCGTCGCCGTCGCCCTCGAGTGGAACCAGACGGGAGAGGACGCCCGCGAGCGAATCGCGCGCGGCCTGGCCGAAGCCGACGAAGGGGAGGGAGCCGTCATCCTCACGGACATGTTCGGCGGTACCCCGACGAACCTGACGCTCTCCTTCCTGCAGAAAGATCGCGTGGAGATCGTGACCGGGGTGAACCTCCCCATGGTCTTGAAGTGTGTCGCCTTGCAGCGCAGCGGCAAGGCGGTGGTCGAGATCGCGCACGTGGCCAAGGACCGCGGCCAGCGCTCGATCTGCGTGGCGTCGGACCTCCTTGCGGACGAAGACGCCGAGTCGGCGGCCGGCGTCGAACGGGAGGGGCGTTGATCGAGCGCGACCTTGCGATCCGCAACCGCCTCGGCCTCCACGCTCGCGCGGCTGCGAAATTCGTCCAGACGGCGAGCCGCTTTCGCTCGGCGGTGAAGATCAAGAAGAACGGGGAGGAAGTCGACGGCAAGAGCATCCTCGGAATCCTGCTGCTCGCGGCCTCCCAGGGAACGCGCATCACGCTCGCGGTCTCCGGCGAAGACGAGGCGGAGGCGTTCGCCGCCGTCGAGGACCTCGTCGCGCGCAGTTTCGATGAGGAAGAATGAGAGCGACCGGATGAGGTGACGAACGGGCGATCGAGCGGCCGGAAGGTCCGCTCCCTCTCGATCCCCCGTCCGGAAAGCCCCGATCCTCCCGATGACGACGCTTCAGGGCCTTCCCGTTTCCCCCGGCATCGCGGTGGGGCGGGCCGTCATCGTGCGGTTCGGCGGGATCCCGGTGTTTCGACGCGCCGTCGACGCCGACGGCCTGGAGGCCGAGGAGCGCCGCCTGCGGCGGGCCGCGCGCAAGGCGTCGGAAGATTTCCTCCTGCACTCCCGGGAATCCACCGGCGAGATGGGGTCGGAGCTCGCCGCAATCCTCGAGGCCCACGGGCTCATCGCCTCCGACGAAACCTTCTTGAGCGCGATCCTCGAGCGGATGCGGAAAGAGCGCGTGAACGTCGAGTGGGCACTGGCCGCCGTGACCAAGGACTTCGCAGAGCGGCTCGAGCGGGCGGACTCCGCAGCGATGCGCGAACGCGCCACGGACATCGAGGACGTGGCCCGCGAGGTGGCGCGTCACCTCTCCGGCGCGGGTCGGCCCGTCGGAAACGATCTCCCGCGCGGTTCGATCCTGGTCGCCGACGAGCTCTCTCCGGTCGACGCCGCGCGCCTCGACCCTCGGCGCGTCCGGGCGCTCGCGCTCGAACGCGGCGGACCGACCTCTCACGCGAGCATCATCGCGCGGTCCTTCGGTCTGCCGGCCGTGGTCGGTCTCGCCGGCATTTGCGACCTCATCTCGCCGATCCGCCCGATCATCGTCGACGGAGACCGGGGCACCGTCGAGCCGGGCCCCTCCAAGCAGCGTATCCGTCGCGCCCTGTTGCAGGTGCGAGACGCGCGGGAGCGATCGCGGCGCCTCCGCACTAAGACGGCCGGCGTCGCGGCGACCCGCGACGGCGTGCGGATCGTGGTCCGGGCCAATCTCGAGCTGCCGGAAGAAGTCGCGGCGCTCGAGCGCTGGCACGCGGAGGGCGTCGGGTTGTTCCGCTCGGAGTTTCTCTATCTCAAAGCGGCGCCGCGAACTCCCGGCATCGACGAGCAGCGCGCCGCCTACGAGGAGCTTCTCGCCGCAGCGCGGCCGCACCCGGTGGTGGTGCGGACATACGACCTCGGGGGCGAGAAGGGAATCGCGCCCGCGCCCGGAGAGAATCCTGCCCTCGGGCTGCGCGGCCTGCGCTACTGCCTCGCGAACCCGGCTCTCTTCGAGGACCAGCTCGCGGCTCTGTGTCTCGCCGCTCCGCGGGGGGAGTTGAGGATCCTGCTCCCCATGGTGACTTCCGTGGGCGAGCTCCGCCGGGCGCGCCGCCTCTTCGGCGCCGTCGCGGCGCGGCTCGGCATCGCTTCGCCACCTCCGCTCGGCGTGATGATCGAGGTGCCCTCCGCGGCGCTTCTCGCGGACCGTCTGGCGGAGGAAGCGGACTTCTTCTCCATCGGCACCAACGATCTCACGCAGTACGCGCTCGCCGTCGACCGCGCCAACCCGGAAGTGTCGGGGCTCTACAACTCCCTGCACCCGGCCGTTCTCCGGTTGATGCGGCTCGTCGTCACTGCGGGGGCGGCGCGCGCTCGTCCCGTCGCCGTCTGCGGGGAGATGGCTTCGGATGCCCTCGGAATCGCGGCGCTCGTCGGCTTGAAAATCCGGGAGATTTCCGTGACGCCGGTCGCCATCCCGGCGGTCAAGGAGAGTCTCGGGGCAATCGACTCCGTTCGCGCCGCGTTGCGGATCGACCGGGCGCTCGAATGCTCGGATGCCGGGGACGTCGAGCGGATCTTCCGCAGCCCGGGGGAAGGCGACGCGGACCGCCGGGAGGAGGCTTCCCGCAGGGCGGCGGCGGATCCGATTCGGGAAGATGCGAGAAGATGAGTTTCCTTCGGATGTTGGAACGATGAGACGCGTCGCGAAACCGTGGGGCCACGAGCTCATCTTTGCGGAGAACGACCGCTACGCGGGCAAGATCCTCCATCTCGAAGGCGGCCACGCGCTCTCGCTGCAGTACCATGAAAGAAAGGATGAGACGCTGTACGTTTTGAAGGGTGAGCTGGAGCTTTCCGTGGAGGTGGACGGCAGGATGACGGACATCCGGTTGAAACCCGGCGACGCTTATCGCATCCTGCCCGGAGTGCGTCACCGGCTCCGCGCGGGAGCGGACTGCGACGTGGTGGAAGTCTCTTCCCCCGAGCTCGACGACGTCGTTCGGCTCGAGGACGCGTACGGCCGTGCGGGGACGACCGCGCCATGACGCGCCGCCGGACCTTCAGCGCCGCGTGTGCGGCAGCCGCCCTGCTCTCCGGGCCCGCGGCAGCGGCCGGCGCACCCACGCCGACACCCACGCCGGCTCCCCGCGCCCGGCTCTCGGGCGGGTTCGGCCGCGCCCCGTCGGCTCCCCGGGACGGCGAGCCGCGATCCCTGGCGGACGCGGTCCGGGCGGCGCGGCGGCGCAAGGAGCAGAAGGAGCAGAAGGCCGTCGCCATCACCAACGACAGCCTGGTCAAGGACCCGAAACAGGGGCACGTCTCGACCTCCCGCATCCAGCCGGCAGCGCCCCCGACTGTAACGCCCCCGGCCGGCCGGAGAGGCGAGGGCGCGGCCGCAGCGGCGCCGGCGGCGAGCGCTTCGACGGCGGGGGAGGAGGCGGTCTGGCGCGAACGAGCCCGCTCCCTGCAGAGGAGGGTCGACGACTTCAAGACCCAGATTGCCCGCCTGGAAGGGGAAACGAAGCAGCTCGAGGGGGATTTCTACCGGTGGGACGACGGCCAGTACCGCGATCGAGTGATCAAGCCCGCCTGGGACAAGAAACGAGAAGAGCTCGAGACCGCGAGAATTCAGAGCAAGCAGGCGGAGGCGGAGCTGGCCGACTTGCCGGAAAAGGCCCGCAAGGCCGGGGTCCCGCCGGGGTGGCTCAGGGAATGAGCAGCTTGCCCGTATTCGTCGCAAATAGCTCAAAAGGCGGCACTTGTGCCTCCTATCGGGTCGAGACCTGGGGTTGCCAGATGAACGTGCTCGACGGGGAGCGACTGGCGGGCCAGCTCGAATCGAGAGGCTACCGCCGGGCCGGCGACGGAGAAGACGCCGACGTCGTCGTGCTGAATACGTGCGCCGTGCGCGAGAAACCGCAGGCCAAGGTCTACAGCGCCCTGGGGGTTCTCGCGCGGCGCAAGAGAGAGC
>DATNMZ010000082.1:0-6275 GCA_035602095.1 Thermoanaerobaculia bacterium | reverse complement strand
CCGGCGCGAGCCGCGAGGTGGACGATGGCGTCGAAGCGCTCCTCGGCAAACAGCCGGAAGATGGCCCCCCGGTCCCGGATATCGAACTCCACGAGCCGGTAGAGCGGGCTTTCGGCGTGTGCGGCCACATTGCGCCGCTTGATCCGAGGATCGTAGAAATCGTTGAAGTCGTCGATCACGACGACCCGGTCGCCGCGGGCGAGCCGGCGATCCACCAGGTGGGAGCCGATGAATCCTGCCCCTCCCGTGACGAGCAGATTCACCGCGGGGTGCGCGGCCCCGGCGTCCGGGTGGGCGTCGCGGCCGGCGGAGGAAGGCCCGGTTCCGAGGCCGAGGCCGGCGGGTCGGCGCCCTCTTCCTCCTCGCGCGCGGTCGTCCGGGCGCGGGTCTGCTCGTAGCGCTTCTTGATCCCGGACTTCTGGCGGTCCCGCACGAGCCAGCGCAGGAGTTTCGACTCGTTCACGCCCACGACGAGGTCGTTGGCGGCGTCGAAGATGGCCGCATCGTTGATGAGCTTGCCCACCGTGCCCGAGCCTTCGTCGAGCTTGCGCCCGATCGAGTCGAGGCGCCGGGCGAAATTGCGGAGATTGGTCGTGAACTCCTTGCCGAGGCGCTCGTCGCGCAGGAGCAGGGGGAGAGCGCCGTTCCCCGTTTCGAGCTGCTGGGCCACGGAGGCGAGAGAGACCGCCGCTCCCGAGAGGTTGTCCACCAGGGCGTACACCTTCTTCTTCCCCTCCGGGTCGGATAGGAGCGCGGGAATGACGCCCGAGTTCGACTGCATCCCCTCGTCGATCTTCGCGAACACGCTGTGGACGGATCGGATCGCGTCGCGCAGCGACTCTCCCGTCTCCTTGCCGTAGCGGTCATCCACGAGCACCTTGCCGACGAGGCCGTGGCCCTTGTCGACCTTGCTCAAGATGGAGTTCAAGGTTGCGAGCGTGGTCTGGAGGCCGCCCCCCAGGGCCGTGCTCTCCCGGCTGTCCGTCGTCAAGGATCCCAGCAGGCCCTTACCCTGTTCCGTTCGACCCAGGATGTTCTTCAAGGAGCGCGCGATCGCGGAGAGGTCGGTGAGCAGGTCGCCGCTTCCCTCCAGGAGCTTTTCGAGCCCCGCGCCGGGCGCCTGCGGAATCTCGCCATTGATCGGGACCTCCGGCTCCTCCGCGGTTCCTCCGGCGAGATCGATGTACTTGTCTCCCAGGAGGCCGATCGTCTTGATGGAAGCTCGCGTCCCTTTCCGCAGACGCGGCGCCGCCCGGCGGTCCACGTCGTAGATGACCCGCACGGTCCGGTCGGCGGGGTCGGGAGACAGGATCACTTCGAGAACGCTGCCGACCGTGACTCCGTTCAGCCGAACCGGGTTGCCCGCGACGAGCCCGGCGGCGGAGTCGAACCGGGTCTCATACGGGAACTTGTGCTTGAAGAGGTTGGCGCGCCGGCCGACCATGAGGATGCCGGCCATCATCGCGGCGAGTGCGATCAACACGACGATCCCGACTCGGAAACGTCGGCCGACCTGCGGCTCGGTGACCACCTAGTTTTCCTTTTCCGCGGCCGGAAACGCCGCCGTTCCACACGGGAATCCCATCGCCCGGAAGTAATCGCTCAAGACCGGGTGGGCCCCGCGGGCCGCCTCGTCGAACGTGCCGACGAACTGAAAGCGGCCCTGGTGCAGGAAGGCGAGCCGGTCCGCGACCGTCCGCGCCGCGACGACGTCGTGCGTGACCACCACGGAGGTCGTGTGGAGGCGGAGGTTCAGATCCACGATGAGCTGCGCGATCTTTTCGGACGTCACCGGATCGAGACCGGTCGTCGGTTCGTCATACAGGATGATCTCGGGCTCGAGCGCGATGGAGCGCGCGAGAGCGATCCGCTTCTTCATTCCCCCCGAAAGCTCGCCGGGCATCTTCTTCTGCGTTCCAGGCAACCCCACCATCTCGAGCTTGTCGGCGACGAGCTGCGCGATCTCGGAAGAGGTCTTGTCCGTGTGCTCTCTCAGAGGGAACGCGATGTTCTGCTCGACGTTCATGGAATCGAAGAGGGCTCCCCCCTGAAAGAGCATCGCGAGGCGCCGGCGGATGGGGGCGAGCTGCTCTTCCGAGAGCGGCCCGATCGATTCGTCGAAGACCCGGACGTCGCCCGCGTCGGGCTTGGTCAAGCCGTTGATGTGCCGCAGAGCCACGCTCTTGCCCGTTCCGGAGGGGCCGAGAATGCAGAGCACCTCCCCGCGCCGGATCTTCAGATTCACTCCCGCCAGGACCTCGCGGGCGCCGTAGCGCTTCCAGACATCCAGGAACTGGACGACCGTTTCTCCCTGCGGGGCTACCTCGGTCCGGTTGCGGCCCTGGGGTTGAGTGCTCATGGGAGAGAGAGAAACAGCTTCGTGAGGAAGAAGTCGGAGACCAGGACGCAGATGGAGGCGAGGACCACGGTGCGCGTGGTCGCGACGCCGACTGCCGCGGCGCCGCCCTCGGCCTTCAAGCCGTTCCAGCAACCGATGATCGCAATCTCGAACCCGAAGAAGAAGGTCTTGCCGAGCCCGCTCATGATGTCGGAGATCCGGAGCTGGTTCCAGATGCTCGTCAGGTAGTCCTGCGCCGTCATCTGGAGCTCGACCACGGCGATTCCGAGGCCCCCCAGGATGCCGAGCACGTCCGCCAGCGCCGCGAGCACCGGCATCATGAACAGCGTCGCGAGGACGCGCGGCACGACGAGCCGCCGCACGGGCGAGATCGCCATCGCCCGGAGGGCGTCCACCTGCTCGGTGACCGTCATCGAGCCGAGCTCGGCCGTGATTCCGGACCCGACCCGTCCGCCGACCATGAGAGCGGTCAACACGGGCCCGAGCTCGCGCACCAGCGAAAGCGAAACCACCCGTCCCACGAACTGCTTGCCGCCGAAAGCCGCGAGCGAGTAGGCGGTCTGGAGGGCGAGCACCATTCCGGTGAAGAGGGCCGTGATTCCGGTGATGGAAACGGACTTGACCCCGATCTCGTCCATCTGCTTGAGCACTTCCGTCGCGTAGAAAGGCCGTGTGACGGCTCCGACGAGGGCCTGTCCGGCGAGCTGCGTCAAGCCGCCCAGGTACTCGACGGCCACCTGGCCCCGGCGGCCGAACCGATCGACGAAGCGCAGCCACCGGATGTTTCGGTAAAAGATCGCGGTCGCAGACTGCGGGTGTTGCGGCATCGCGCGGGCATTGTATGCCGCGGGCGCGGCCGCGTAAATCGTGGAGGAGCGACTGGACGGCTCGCGCGCCGCTCCGGGCGGAGAGCCGCGCCGATCACGTTACGATCCGTTCCGATGGGGATCGCGCGCGCGTTTTTCGTCTGGATTGCGATCGGCACGGCGACGCTTCTCTTCGGCCTTCCGGCGATCCTCGCGGCCTATGTCCCGCCCCGGGGGGACTGGTTCCTGCGATTCGCGCGAGGGTGGGCCCGGACGATCCTGGCGTTTTCGGGAGTGTCCGTCCGCGTCCTCGAGAGCGAGCGGTTCCGAGCCGACCAGAGCGTCGTGCTGATCTCGAACCACGAGAGCCTGGCCGACATCCTCGTGATCCTCGCGCACGCGCCGATGCAAGTCCGCTTTCTCGCCAAGCGCTCCGTCTTCCGCTTGCCCGTGCTCGGCTGGTCGATCCGCGCGGCCGGATTCATCCCGGTCGACCGGGGCGACCGGGTCCGCAGCGCCGCGACCGTCGAAGCCGCGCTCGCCCGCCTTCAGGGCGGCCGTTCGGTCGTGATCTTTCCCGAGGAGACGCGGACCCGCACCGGGGACCTGCTCCCGTTCAAGAAGGGCGCGGCCCTTCTCGCGCTGCGCTCGGGGCTCGCGCTGCAGCCCATCGGGCTGGCGGGGACCCGGCGCGTTTTGCCGCGCGGATCGCTCCTCCCGACTCCGGGACCCGTGGTCCTCGCCGTCGGAGAGCCGATTCTGGTCGCGGGACTCGGGACGAAAGACCGTGCCGCGCTGACGGAGCAGGCGCGGCAGGCCGTCGCCGCGCTGCGCGAGGAAGCGGCCGCGGCCGTTGCGTCGGCAGGCGCGTGATAATTTCGCAGCTGGAGGTTCGATGCCGCCGACGCCGGAGCTGACGGAAGAAAAGGTGCTGCAGACGCTTCGGACGGTGAAGTTTCCGGGTTTGTCCCGGGACATCGTCTCGTTCGGCTTCGTCAAGGACCTCGCGGTGGGCGGCGGCAACGTCTCCTTCCGGCTGGAGATCACGACGGAGTCGCCCCGGGCTGCCGAGGAGATCGAGCGGGACGCGAAAGAGAAGCTCCGCTCGCTCCCCGGAGTGAACGCGGTGACCGTTCGGATGGCCGTGCAACCTCCGTCGGCCGCGCCGCCGCGCGGGGCCGCGGGCGTGGCTCCCGCCGACGCGGCCCTGTTGCGAGACGTCCGCTTCAAGGTCGCCGTGGCTTCCGGCAAGGGCGGAGTCGGGAAATCCACGGTCGCGGCGAATCTCGCGCTGGCGCTCGGCAAGCTCGGGCAGCGCGTCGGCCTCATGGATTCGGACATCTACGGACCGTCGCAGCAGATGATGATGGGAATCGACGAGAAGCCGTTCATCAATCCCGAGAACCAGATCGTCCCCATCGAGCGCTACGGGGTCCAGGTCATGTCCCTCGGGTTCCTGATGGACGTCGATCAACCCGTGATCTGGCGCGGCCCGATGGTCATGAAGGCCGTCGAGCAGTTCCTGCAGGACGTCGCGTGGGGAAAGCTCGACGTGCTCTTGATCGATCTGCCGCCGGGGACGGGGGACGCGCAGCTCACGTTGACGCAAAAGATCCACCTCTCGGGCGCGGTGATCGTGACGACCCCGCAGGACGTCTCGCTGATCGACGCGCGCAAGGGTCTCGCCATGTTCCAGAAAGTCAACGTCCCCGTGCTCGGCATCATCGAGAACATGTCGTACTACATCTGCCCGAAGTGCGGGAACCGCGAGGAGATCTTCAAGCACGGCGGAGGCGAGAGGACGGCGAAACAGCTGCGCGTCCCGTTCCTGGGTGAGATCCCTCTCGATCCGAAAGTTGCGATCGGCGGCGACTCCGGGCGGCCGATCGTCGCCGCGGAACCGGACTCCCTGGTGACCGCGGCATACCTCGCCATCGCCGGCGCAGTCCTGGCGACGCTCGAAGGGGGCAAGCCCAGCTGAGAGCGAGAGCGGAGAGCGCTCCGCTCGTCTATCATCCCCGCCGATGCTCTCGGTCGCCTTCCTGCTCGCTTCTCGCCTGCTCCTGGCCGCTGTACCCCTCCCGCCGGACACGGCGCGCGCCGAAGCGGAGAAGAACGTCGGGCTCGCCAATCTCGAAGAGGGCGACCTCGCCGGAGCGGCGGCGCGGTTTGCCGCCGTGCGCCGGCTCGCTCCCGGCGAGCCCCTGGGGTGGGCGAACGGCGCGGTGGCCGCGCTCCGCGCGAAGGATCTCGAGGGCGCGAAGACCCTTCTTGCGGAGGCGCGGCGCCTCGCGCCGGGCGACGCCCGGGTGCTCGCCATCGAGGGAGCGCGCGCCGAAACGGCGAGGGAAACCCCCGCCGCGATCGCGGCGTACGAGAAGGCCGCCGCTGCGAATCCGAAAGACATTTCCTCGCGGTGGAGCGCCGCGCGCCTGCTCCTGGCCGCTTCGCCGCCCGACCGCGCGCGCGCGCGTTCCGCGCTGGAGGGCGCGCTCGCCCAGGCGCCGGAGAACATCTTCCTTCTGTTCCGGCAGGAGGAGCTCGAGCGCGAGGCGGGCGACGGGGCTCGAGCGGCGGCGGCGTTCGAGCGCATCGCAAAGGGGATCGAGACCCGGGAACCCCGCCTCGATCGGGCGATCGCGGAGGCGCGAGCCGCCTTCGCCGCCGGTGCGGGCGCCGCGACCGAGCCCGGCGGCGCACAGAGCGCGTTCATCAAGGTCCGCATCCTGGAGAACCTCCTTCGCGGCACTCCCCGGTACCAGCAGGCTCGCCACGACGTGGAGCCCGGGGTCCTCGGCATTCCGCTCGAGGATTGGTCCCCGGCGCTCGCGGCGCGCCTGCGCGCGCGCCCGCGGGCGATTCCGGTCCGATTCGTCGAAAGGCGGATGCCCTCGCTCCTCGCGCTCAAAGGGCTGTCCGCGGTCCGGGCGGCCGGCGGGGACTCCCGCGACCTCGCCTTTGCCGGTACCGGCGGGATCTTCCTCGCGGCGCGGCGGGACGGCTACCGGCCGGGCTCGCCCCTTCCGTCTCCGGCGGCTCGCGATCTCGCGGTCGCCGACTTCGGGAACTCGGGCTCGCTCGACCTCGTCACACCCGGCGCGCTCTGGTCT
>DATNMZ010000081.1:0-2893 GCA_035602095.1 Thermoanaerobaculia bacterium | reverse complement strand
GGACTCATAGTAATCAGTTATTAGTTATCAGTTATCAGTTTTCAGTTCTGATTCCGGGCCCGCCCCAGAAAACTGAGAACCGACAACTGACGACTGACAACTACCTTTTCAGATCTCCTCCAGCGTGATCCGGTCGTTGGTGTAGATGTCGATCGTCGAGGCGATCGTCAACGCCTCACGCGCGATCTCCGCCGCCGTCATGTCGGAGCGATTCCGCAGGAGGGCGCGCGCGGCGGCGAGCGCGTAGGGGCCTCCCGACCCGACCGCGAGAAGGCCTTCCTCCGGAGAGATCAGATCGCCGGTCCCGGAGAGAAGGAGCGAGGTCGTCTTGTCGGCGACAATCAAGAGCGCCTCGAGTTGCCGCAGCATCTTGTCCGTCCGCCAGTCTTTCGCGAGCTCGATGGCGGACCGCTCGAGATTGCCGCGGTGCTCGTCGAGCTTCGCCTCGAAGCGCGAGAAGAGCGCGAATGCGTCCGCCGAAGACCCGGCGAACCCGGCGATGACTTCGCCGCCCCGCAACCGCCGGATCTTCGCGGCCGTCTGCTTCATCACGGTGGTGCCGAGCGTGACTTGCCCGTCGGATGCCATGGCGACGCGGCCGTTGTGGCGCACGCACACGACCGTCGTCGAATGCCAGACGGGCTTCGTCATGGAGTCGAGGATAGCGGGTTTTCCCGATTTCCTCATCGATTCCCGCTTTCCGACTTCTTCCCACCCCGCGCGGAGAGCGCCCGGATGCCCGCCTCGATGATCGCGTCCTCCAGCCCGGGCGCCGCCGGCGGGCGGTCGGAGACGGAGACGTCGGGCGGGACGCCGCGCCCCTCGTAGGACCGGCCGGCGGAATCCTCGATCGCCCGCCAGGAGAACCACAGGGCCGAGCCGTCGGACAGGCGCGCGACGCTCGCTCCTCCCGAGAGCATGCCCGCGGTCTCCTCGCCGACGATCGGGCCGATGGCGTGCTGCCGGAACTTCAGCGCGAGCGCCTCGCCGGAGCTGGCGGTCCCCGAGTTGACGAGCAGCGCTACCGGCAGGGGCCGGTACTCCGGTGGAACCGCACGGCGGACGCCTCGGCTCTTCACCCAGTAGTCGCCGGCGGTCCAGCGTCCTCGCAGAAACGTGGCGAGGATGCTCGAATCGTAGCCGCCGCTGTTGCCGCGCACGTCGAGGAGAAACCCTTCGATCCCGTCGAAGCCCGCGAGCTCGGCCTTCAGACGCGACGTCTCGGTCCGGTCGGAGAGAAGGTCCACGAGGGCGAGCGCCGTCTCGGTGGACATTCCCCACATCCGAGCGTAGCCGAAGGCCCTCCCGTCGCGGCGGAGGATGCGCGCGCTCCGCCACACGAGGGCGTCGCCGGGCGGTTCGGGCTCGAGGGCGAGAGCGGAGGTCTTCGGCTCGCCTCCGGCGGGCCGCCACACGACCTCGACCGCGCCGCGCTCGGGACCCTCGAGCGCCAGGAAGAGATCGCGAAAATTCACGCGGGCCGCCCCATAGGCCTTGCCCGCGATCGTGAGGACCCGGTCCCCCGTCTTCATGCCCGCCCGTTCGGCGGAGCCGCCCGGCAGGAGCCCCTTGACCGCGTACCCATCGCCCTCTTTCCCGATGCGGAGTCCGGCGGTGGCCCAGTGGGTTTCCGGCAGCCGCCCGGCCGGCACCCGGAACGTGTGTGAGTCCTCGAGCCGCGCGAGCAGGCGGTCGTAGGCCGCATCGCGCTCCGCGCCGGGCTTGGCTCCGGCGAGCTCGGCGGCGCACTTCTCGACGGCGGCCGGCCAGTCGATTCCCGGAAGCTTCGCGTCCCAGAATTCTTCCCGGATGCGGCGGTCGATCTCGGCGAGCACAGCCGGGGGTGCCGGCGTTTTCGCCCGCGCCTCGGGAGGAGTGGGCGGCGGCGCCGGAGGACTCGACGCGAGGATCCCAAGAACGAGCTGCGCTCCCGCCAGAAGAAGGGCCGCCGCCGGCGTCACGGGCGGGGGTGGGCCCGGCGGTAGACGTCGCGCAGGCGAGCGGCGTCCAGGTGCGTGTACTTCTGCGTCGTCGAGAGCGACGCGTGGCCGAGGAGCTCCTGGATGGCGCGCAGATCCGCGCCCGCCTGCAGGAGGTGCGTCGCGAAGGTGTGACGCAGCGCGTGCGGCGAGATCTCTTCCGGGAGGCCGGCCGCCCGGAGGCGGCGCTTCAGCGCCCGCGCCATCGAGCGGGTCGTCAGCCGCCCTCCGCGCGAGTTGACGAAGAGGGGTTCGCCGGAGGCATCGCGGGAAACCGCTCGCGCGCGCAACGCGCTCCGCACCGGCAGCCAGCCGCGGAGGGCGTCCTCGGCCTCTTCGCCGAACGGGACGATGCGTTCCTTGCTGCCCTTCCCCCGGGCCCGCACCATGCGCGCCGTCAGATCGAGGTCATCGACGTCGAGCCCGGCGACTTCGGAAACCCGAAGCCCGGTCGCGTAGAGCAGCTCGAAGAGGGCGCGTTCCCGCTCCGGAAAAGACGTCGCGTCGCCGGTATCGAGCAGCGTCTCCGTGTCCCGCAGGGTCAGGGCGCGCGGCAGCGTCTTCGGCGTCTTCGGCGAGGGCAGGCCCCGGGCCGGGTTGCGCTCGATGTGCCCTTCCCGGCAGGCCCATCGCAGGAAGGAGCGCAGCGTCGAAAGGTGCCGCGCGAGCGAGCGGTTGGAGAGGCGGGCCCTGTGGAGCCCCGCCATGTGCGACCGCACGGCGAGCGTGTCGATCCGGGAGAGCGGCGTGCGCGGCGGAGCCGTTTCCCCGAACTCGGCCTCCCAGAACCCGGCGAATCGCTCGAGGTCGCTCCGATAGGCGAGCACGGTCCGGGGCGAGAAGCGCCGCTCGTCCGCCAGATAGGCGACGAAGTCTTCGATCGCCCGGGAGAGCGTGATCACCGGGGAAAGTGT
>DATNMZ010000080.1:0-7130 GCA_035602095.1 Thermoanaerobaculia bacterium | reverse complement strand
CATCCCAGGGAAACCAACCGGAGGCGGAGGCGTACTCGAGCCGGAGTTTTTCGGGATTTCCGTTCACCCACCGCTGGATCCTTCCGGTTACGAGAATCCGGTGGAGCGCGTAGGACGCGCCCGCCGTCAGCAGAATGGCGAACAGGAGGGCCGCGCCGGCGGCCCAGAGAGCCCATCGTGCGGCTCGCGGGCGCGCCCCTGGAGTTGTTGTCGGCTTCTTCGGCATGCGTCGTCGTGTCGGGTATCTCGTTCAGGTGTCAGGTGTCAGGTGGTCGTCAGTCGCCGGTTGTGGTCTTACCACGGCTGTTCCGCTCCCTGGTAGTCGAAGAAGCCGCCGCTTTCCTTCGGTGTGAGGCGGTCGATCACCTCGAGCATTCCGCGCACGCTCCTTTCGGGCGAAAGCGTCGCGCCGGGTCCCCCCATGTCCGTCTTCACCCAGCCGGGGGAGAGGACGACGCACGTAAAACCCTTCGGCGCGAGCTCGGCCGCGAGGGTGCGGTGGAACATGTTCAGGGCGGCCTTGCTCGCGCGGTATCCGTACCATCCGCCGTTGGAGAGCGCGATCGAGGCGAGCCCGCTCGTGATGCCGACGACGGTCCTGCGGCGTCCGCGTTCGAGGTTGGGAAGCAGCGCCCGCGTCAGCAGCATGGGGCCGATCGTATTGATGGCGAAAAATGCCGCGAGCTCGCCCGGATCGACTTTCGCGATCGCCGAGGCCCCGCCCCCGCGGCCCGCGTTGTGGATGAGAACGTCGATCGGCGTTCGTCCGAGGCGGGCGGCGAGGCCGGCGATGCTCTCCGCGTCGGAGACATCCAGGCGCTCGACCCGCGCGCCCGTCTTCTCGAGCTCCGAAGCCTTTTCGGGATCCCTCGCGGTCGCAAGAACGCGCGCTCCCCGTCGCGCGAGCTCGCGGGCGAACGCGAGCCCGATCCCCCGGTTGCCGCCGGTGACGAGCCAGGTAGACGATTCTCGATCTTGCACCTTCATACGACCTCACAATCTCGCAGCGCGGCCTCCGTGCCTCCCAAGGACCGTGCCACTCCGGCGCGGATCCCGGGAACTTTGTACCGAGTTTTCCGTTAAAGAGGCTATGAGCGGGCTGCCCATCGAGGCTCGAGGACTGCGCAAGGCCTACCGGTCCGGCCTCGGCGGGAGGACCGTCCTCGCCCTGGACGGGCTCGACCTCGACGTGCGCGCCGGGGAGCTCTTCGGCCTGCTCGGGCCCAACGGCGCCGGCAAGACGACCACGGTGAAGATCCTTCTGGGGTTGACGCGCGCCACCGCCGGAGAGGCCCGCCTGTTCGGCATCCCGGTCGGCGATCCGAGAAGCCGCGCCCGTGTCGGCTATCTCCCGGAGGGCCATCGGTTTCCCGGGTATCTGACGGCCCGGGAGACTCTCGCCATCTTCGGCCGGATGTCGGGCGTCGATCGCCCGACCCTCCGGCGGCGGATTCCCCCACTCCTCGAACGCGTCGGCCTCGCCTCCTGGCGGGACGTCCGCGTCAAGAAGTTCTCGAAGGGTATGACGCAGCGCCTGGGTCTCGCGGCGGCGCTCGTGCACGAGCCCGAGATCCTCCTTCTGGACGAGCCGACGGACGGAGTGGACCCCGTCGGGCGCCGGGAGATCCGCGACCTCCTTCTGGACGAGGCGGCGCGCGGCCGGGCAATCCTCGTCAACTCCCACCTGCTGTCGGAGATCGAAAGGACCTGCCACCGCGTGGCGGTCCTCCGTTCCGGCCGGATCGCCGTCCAGGGCACCATCGCGGAGCTGACCGCAGAGACCTCGCGCTACCGGATGGGCGTGTCGCCCATCGACGAGCCGCTCATCTCCGCTCTGCGGGAAACGGGCGCGGACGTCGAGCGTGTCAACGGACATCTGGAGATCTCGACCCGCGACCTCGCGCAATTGAATGCCGCCGTCGACCGGGCCCGGGCGCGCGGAGCGCTCCTCTCGGAGCTCTCGCCGCTGCGGGCGAGCCTCGAAGACGTGTTCGTGGATCTTCTCGCCGCGCCTGCGGATGCCGCCGCCCCTCCCGTGGCTCCCTCCGCTCCCGCGCCGCGCGGCGAGGAGCCGTCATGAGAGCGCTCGCGGCGAGCATCGAAGAGGTTTTCCGCGAAGCGGCCGCGCGCTGGACGCTCGTCGCGTACTTCGCTCTGTCGACTCTCTTCATCCTGCTCTTCGCCACGGCCGTCAACCTCGACGTCGTCAACGGGGCGCTGGCGGGGGCGAAGCTCTTCGGCCAGTCCGTCGAGTTTCCGCGAGGGGCGGTAGACATCGATCGGCTCGTTCTGGGCTTCGAATCGGGCTTTTCCGGTTTCCTCTACCTCGTGGGGACTTTCCTCGCTCTCTTCGCGACCGCGCACCTCGTGCCCCGGCTGCAGGAAAAAGGGACGATCGACCTGTACCTCTCGCGCCCGGTCGGCCGCGTGCCGCTCCTGCTCTCCCGGTACACGGCCGGACTCCTCCTCGCGGCCGCGAACCTGCTCTATCTGATCGGATCGATGTGGCTGATCATCGTCTGGAAGACACACGTCGTCCATGGGCGTTTCTTCCTCGCGGGACTGTCCATCCTGTTCACGATCGCGACCCTGCTCGCCTTCGCCTTCCTCGTCGGGGTGGTCACGTCTTCGACGGGGGTCTCGCTCATGGCGACGTATGCGATCTTCTTCTTCTCCGCCATTCTCGCGGCGCACGACAAGATCTCCGCCGCGATGTCGAAGGAGTGGGCCGCGAAGCTCGTCGAAGGCCTCTACTGGGTGTTCCCCAAGACCGCGCAGCTGGGCCGGGCGACGGTCGCCCACGTGGCGGGAAACCAGGCATTTCGCGGAGTCGGTGACATGAATCTCCTCGCCGTCTACGGATCGACCGCTCTCTTCGGTCTCGCTGCGCTCACGCTCGCCTCCTGGCTCTTTTCCAGAAAGGATTTCTGACATGTTGACCCGCCGCGTTCTCGCGGTCCTCGCTTTCGCTTTCGCCTTCGCCGCCGCGTCTTCGTCGCTCGCGGCCGCCCGCGCGGCCGATGACGCTCTGTCCCTGGTCCCCGCCGACGCGGCATCGGTCGCGGTCATCCGTTTCAACGAGCTTCGCTCGAGTCCGCTCGCGGGCAGGCTCTTTTCGGACGCAGATCACATCCACGGCGACGGCGAAGCGGCCCGATTCCTGGAAGAATCCAATTTGAAGCCGCGGGAAGACGTCGATACGGTCGTCCTCGTCGGCCTCGTTCCGTCGGGCTCGGACACTCCCGCGCTTGCGCTGTTCGAGGGGCGCTTCGATCCGGAGCGCCTCGGCGCCGCCGCTCGATCGCGCGGAGCGACGAAGGTTTCCGACTACTACCGGGTTCCCGAGAAGGGTTCGGCGAGGCACGGCGGCCCGCAGGCCGTGGCGTTCGTCTCGCCGCGCTTGATCGTCGCCGGAAGCGAGAGCGCGGTCGTCGCCGCGCTCGCCGCGCGCGGTGCGGGCGGGACGACCTTCTCCGCCGGCGCCGGGCTCGGCCGTCAGCTTTCGCGCATCGACCGCAGCGCTTCGATGTGGGCGCTCGTGGACGTGACCCGGTATCCCGCCATCCAGAAAGGGCTCGGACGTTCCGGCGCGGCGCACAGCGGAGGCAGCGAGGCGGCCGGGGCTCTTCTCGGCGCCATGAAATCCGTGACCCTCTTCTCCTTCCAGGCGACCGTGCATGCCGACGACCTCGCGGTGACGGCGAGCGGCGTTTCGCCGGACGCCGAGACCCGGCAGCTTCTGGAAGACTCGCTGCGGGGCGTGATCGCGATGTGGCGGCTGGCGGCCTCCGAGAAGTCGCCGGAGATAGTCGCCGTGCTGCGGAAGTTCAAAATCGAAAGCGATCAAGACACGGTGACGGTGCGCGGCACGCTGCCGGGCAGCGTCGTCCGTTCCCTGGCCGACAAGCGTTCCGCCTCGCGATAGACACGTCGCTCCGCGCTCCGCTCCCGCACCGCAAGGCTCCTCCCTCCCTTCGGTCGGGAGACTCCTCGCGGTGCGAGCGGATGGACCGGGTCAGGCCGGGGTCAGGCCGGGGTCAGGTCCGGGTCGGGGCCGTCGGGGGCTGGTCCGCCCCTACCGATCCAACGCCCCTCCCGCGCTAAGATCCCCTGTCCGTGCCGACGTCCGACCCAAATCTCCCGCGAGACATCGCTAGCCTCATCGAGCAGAAGGACTTTCCGGAGCTCGAGAAACGGTGGTTCGAGCTCGTCGAGACGGATCCCTCGAACCTCCCGCTCTTTTTCTCGATCGCGTCGGCGGCGAAGAAGAAAGGGCATGTCGCCGGCGCGGTCTCGTGGCTGCGGCTTCTGGCCGATGAGCTCGAGGGGCGCGGGGACAAGGACCGCAAGTTGAAGACTCTCCTGGAGATCGCCCGGATGGCGCCGACCGACGCCGCGGTGCGCCCGGAGCTCGAGGCCGCATTGAAGGAGCGCTTCGCCGGGCATCCGGCCTTGGCCGCGGTCCTCGCGAAGAATCCGATCGCCTCGCCGGACCCGGCGGCCGCGGCCGGCAAGGTCGAAAGGTGGCTTCGGTTCGCGCCCGGCGAGATTCACTATCTGGCCGGCCGCGGGGCCGGGCGGATCGTCGAGATGAATCCCGCGCTCGACGTCCTCCGGCTGGAAATCTCCGGCACCCGTCTGCCGCTTTCTCTCGTTTCCGCCGAGAGGTCGCTCGAGCGGCTGCCGGAGGGCCACTTCCTGCGGGACAAGCTGGAACGGCCGGACGAGGTCCGGGCCCTCGCCGCCTCGGACCCTTCCGAGACCGTCCGGCGCATCCTCGCGAGCTTCGGGCGTCCCCTGACGGTGGCGGAGATCAAGGAGCACTTGACCGGACTCATCGAGGAGGCGCGCTGGACGGCTTTCTGGACGGCCGCGAAGAAGCATCCGCAGCTTCTCGTCGCCGGCGCCGCGCGGTCGGCAAAGGTGACCTGGTCCGACAGCGCGGCCTCGGCCGACGAATCGATCCGGCAGGCGTTCCGGACGGCCGATCCTCGCAGGCAGATCGAGATCGCGCGCAAGAGCGGAAAGCGGTCCAAGGAGCTCGGCCAGGAATTCGCGGAGGCGCTCGCGGCGCGCGCGCGGGCGGCGGCCCCCGACGATCCCGCGCTCGCCTGGGAGCTGTCGCAGGCGGCCCTGCGGCTGGCGCCCGCGCGGGAGGCGTTTCCCGCCGACGCCCTCATCGCGGCGGGAGATCCCGGTTCGATTCTTCCCCGCATCCACGATTCGGCGGCCCGGGAGAGAGCGCTCGAAGCGCTCCGCGGATCGGAGCGATGGGTCGAGCTCTTCGCCGAACAGTTCCACCGGGAGGAGGACGCGCGCGTCCTCGCGTTCCTCTACCGGGAGCTCACCGCCGCTCCGGAGAAGCGCGACGAGATCGTCCGAAGAATTCTGCGGTCGCCGCGGCTTGCGCCCCGCGCGTTCGTCTGGTTGTGCGAGCGGATCCAGGAGAATGCGCTGCCGGCTCCTCCCGGTCTTCTGCTCGTGCTGGTCGAAGCGCTTCGACAGGAAGAGTTCTCGGGACTGCGGGCCCGGCTGAAGGAGTTCTTCGATCCGGGGGGGCTGGCCGTCCGACTCGTCCGGGCGGTCGGAGAAGGGGACGCCCGCGAATTCCTGGCGGCGATCACCCGCGCGAGCGGGCTCGAGGAACACCGGCGCTCCGTGGTCCGGGAGGCGCTCTTGATGGCGTTTCCCGATCTGCGGGCGCCCGCGGTGGATTATCTGTACGGCACCGCCGAGTCGATCGATGCGCGCCGCCGGGAGCTCGCCCACTTGAAAAAGGTCGAGCTGCCGGCCAACGCGGAGGCCATGCGCACCGCCAAGGAGCACGGCGACCTGCGCGAGAACTTCGAGTACCAGTCGGCGCGGCAGAAGCACGAGTACATCTCCGCGCGGATCAACACCCTCGTCGACGAGCTCTCCCGCTCCCGGGCGCTCGACCCGACTCGGATCGATACCTCCCAAGTGCGCGTCGGCACGCGAGTCCGCCTGCGCGAGGTCGAAGGGGGAGCGGAGCGGGTGGCGGTGATCCTGGGCCCCTGGGATTCGAAGCCGGAAGAGGGCGTCTATTCCTACGAGTCCGAGTTCGCGCAGGGGCTGCTGGGCCGGCGCGCGGGGGAGCGAGTCGGGCTTTCCGGAACGCCGGCGGAGATTGTCTCGATCGAGCCCTGGACGAGCTGATCGAGCGTCCGGCGACGCCTTGACACCGGCCGTATAGTGCGTTCCATGCTCTGGTCCCGGTGCCGCCGCGCCGTGGGGACGTACCTCGTCCTCTTCTTCCTGGCTGTCGCCGCGGCGCCCCATCACCATTTGAACGGGCTCGAGGATCTCCTTCTCGATCAGCCGAGCGACTCGGGCGTTTTCGTCGAGAGCGGCGCGCCGCTCGGCGAGGAAGACGCGCCCGCCTGGAGCTCCTTCCGGTTGGTGGACGACGATCCCTGCCTGGCCTGCTTCAACAGAGACTTCGTCTCCGCCCCGGCCCCTGTTCTCGCGTTCGCCGTTCGCCTCGACCGCCTCGCCCCGCCGGTCCCTGCCGCGTTGCAGACCCCCCCGGCGTGCGCCGTCCGGGACACCTCCTCCCGCGCTCCCCCCGCGCTCTCGTAGAGCGCGGTTTGGACACCGCCCGGCGTGCCTGCCGGGAAGAAGTTGTCTTCGAGGGGTGCGTTTCATGCTTCGAACAGTCGACGTCTCTCGCCTCGGGCGCCGGTCCGCTGCCGCGGGCTGCGCGCTTCTGCTCGCCTGCTCCGCGCGCGGGCAGACGCCCGCGCCGCTCGGACTCGCAGAAGCGCTCCGGATTGCGCGCGAGCGCAACGTGGATCTCGCCGCCGCACGCGAGGGAATCGAGGCGGCCAGGGCGCAGCAGCAAATCGCCGCGCAGTTGCCAAACCCGGTCCTGACGGCGACGACGAACAAGATTCCGACCGATGGAACGCCCGCCGCAACGGGGCTCGGAAACGGCGTCCTCGACCGAGCCTACGACTCGACCGTCGGACTCGCGCAGCTCGTCGAGATCGGCGGGAAGCGCCGGAGCCGCCGCGCGTCCGCCGGCGAGGGCCTCGCGATCGCCCAGGCGCGCCTGGCCGACACCGATCGCACTCTGTTCGCGTCCGTCGTCCGCAGCTATGTCGCGGCGG
>DATNMZ010000079.1:0-2595 GCA_035602095.1 Thermoanaerobaculia bacterium | reverse complement strand
CCCCGGGGTGAAGGAAGAATCCGTCCACCTCGCGCGTTTCGAGAAACTGGACGATCTGGCCGAAGACTCCCCTGCCGCCGCAGCGTGGGAGCGGCTGACGGCGTGGCGGGAGGAGGTTGCGATTCTGCTCGAGGCCGCGCGGAGAGAAAAGGTGATCGGCTCCTCGCTCGAGGGGGGAATCGCTTTGACGGCCGACGCCGCGCTCGACGCCGACCGCGCCGCGACCGGCTTTTCCGGGCGGGCGTTCGCGGACCTGTTCATCGTCTCGGAGCTGACGGAGGGGGCGTCTCCCGCCGCGGCCGGGGATTGGCAGGCCTCCGCCGTGTATCCCGGCCTCCGGATGCGTTTCGTGAAGGCCCCCGGGACCCGCTGCGACCGCTGCTGGAAGGTCACTCCCGAAGCGGACGACACCGGCCTCTGCGACCGGTGCCGGAAAGTTCTCTCCGGGCTGGAGCCCGCGGCGGTGGCGGCCCCGGCATGAACCGGTTCCCCCGCATCCGCGAGAGCGCGCTTTACCGCACGGCGTACTTCCTGGTCGCCCTCGCCGTCCTGCTGGTCGACCAGTGGACGAAGGGGTTGATCACCCGCTCCTTCGAGGTCCACCAGTCCTCGCCCGTCGTGTCCGACCTCTTCGATCTGACCTACGTCCGCAACAGTGGCGCCGCGTTCGGCCTCTTCGCATCGGTCGATTCGGCCGTCAAGGCGCTCGTTCTGAACAGCGTCGCGATTCTCGTCTTCCTCGTCGTCTCCGCGTACGCGCTGCGCTCCTCGCACAAGAGCGTGCGGCTTCAGCTCGGATTCGCGCTCATTCTGGGCGGCGCCATCGGAAACCTCCTCGACCGGGTCCGGTTCGGGTATGTCGTGGATTTCCTCGATTTCTCCATTTCCGGGCATCACTGGCCGGCGTTCAACATCGCTGACTCTGCGATCTGCATCGGCGTCGGGCTGCTGTTCCTGGACATGCTCCGGACGGAAGACGAGGAGCGCCCGCGCGAGCGGACCCCCGACCCCCCGCGGCCCTGACGCATGTTCCCCCGGCTGATCCATGTCGGTTCGTTCTACCTGCCCACCTACGGCGTCACCCTCGCGATCGCCTACCTGACGGCGACGTGGTTCCTGCGGAGGAAGGCGCTCGCGGCCGGCCTCCCGGAACAGAAGGTGTTCGACTTCTCGCTGGCGGTTCTCGCGTCCGCGATCCTCGGCGCCAAGGCCCTGCTCGTGGCCGTCGAGTGGAAGCACTACGTCGAGCGTCCGGCGGATCTCGTGGACGTGCTCCGGTCCGGGGGCGTGTTCTACGGCGGGCTGCTCTGTGCGTCCGTCGTCGGCATCTGGTATCTCCGCAAGCACCGGCTTCCCGCCTGGAAGGTGGCGGACATGGGGGCGCCCGCGATTGCTCTCGGCGAGGCGATCGGCCGCTGGGGATGTTTCGCGGCCGGGTGCTGCTACGGAAAGGAGACTCACGGCCCCCTGGGCGTCACTTTCACCGACCCGTTCGCTCACGGCGCGGTGGGCACGCCGCTCGGAGTCCCGCTGCACCCCACACAGATCTACCTCTCGTTGAACGCGCTCATGATCTTTTTCATCCTCCAGTGGCTCTATCGCCGCCGGACGTTCGACGGAGAAGTGTTCTGGACCTACCTGCTCCTCTACTCCGTGACGCGTGGGATTCTGGAGATCTGGCGCGGCGATCTCGTCCGCGGCTTCGTCGTGCCGGGCGTCCTCTCGACGTCGCAGTTCATCGGTCTCCTCGTCGCCCTCGCATCGGCCGCCATGCTCGTGATCCTTTCGCGGCGCGGCCGCGTCGAGGAGGTCCCCAGCTGATCCGCCGGTTCCAGGTCGGCCAGCCCTCGGCGGGCACCCGCCTGGATCTGTTTCTCGTGGCCGCCTGCTCGGACCTCTCGCGGTCCCGGCTTCAGAAGCTGATCGAGGAGGGCGCGGTCCATGTCGCCGGCGTCCCCGCGAAGCGCTCTCGCGTGGTCCGCGCCGGCGAATCCGTCGACGTCGAGGTGCCCGAACCGCGAGCGATCGCGGTCGAGCCCGAGGCCATCCCGCTTTCGATTCTGTACGAGGACGCTCATCTGATCGCGATCGACAAGCCTCCAGGGCTGGTCGTGCATCCCTCGCCGGGACACGGTTCGGGCACGCTCGTCAACGCCCTGCTCCACCACGTCCGCGATCTGGCGGGAGTCGGCGGCGAGCTCCGCCCCGGCATCGTGCACCGGCTCGACCGCCACACGTCGGGCGTGCTCCTCGTCGCCAAGACCGATCTCGCGCACGCCTCGCTCTCGCGCCAGATGAAACGCCGCTCGATGCGCAAGGAGTACCTCGCGCTCGCCGCCGGCGTGCCCCGCGTCCGAAAGGGCGACGTTACTCTCGCCATCGGGCGCGACCCCCGCGACCGAAAGAAGATGAAGGCGTTTCGGGACACCGAGGCGGGCCTCCCGCCCGGCGCCCGCTCGGCGAAGACACTCTTCGAGATCGAGCGGGCGTGGTTCCCGCTCGGCGTGACGCTCTTGCGCTGCCGGCTGGTGACCGGACGGACGCACCAGATCCGCGTGCACCTGGCGGCCATCGGCCTTCCCCTCGTAGGCGATC
>DATNMZ010000078.1:0-2916 GCA_035602095.1 Thermoanaerobaculia bacterium | reverse complement strand
TGACGAAGAAAACGACGAATTGGATGCCGGCAGTGCGCCACAGGCGGTCCCAGTTGGGTGTGCTCATGAGAGTCTCCTTGCTCCTTTCTACTTTCCAGGTTGCTCTTTTGGCGGAAGGATCGGAACGCTGCTCTCAGCTCTTCGATGGACGCCATGACGAGATCCCCTCGCTTCGAAATCACCTCAGCGACTTGAACGTCGCGCGCAAGTCGCCCACGAGGAGCTGCGGCTGCTCCCACGCCGCGAAGTGGCTGCCCTTGTCGTGCCGGGCGTAGAAGACCAGCTTCGGATACGCCTTTTCCGTCCAGCTCTTCGGCGCCTGATAGAGCTCCTCCGCGAAAGCGCTCACGCCGGCCGGGATGGGGACGTTCTTCGGGGCGAAGAACGCGAGATGACTCTCCCAATAGAGACGGGCCGAGGGGATGGCCGTGTTCGTGAACCAGTAGAGCGTGACGTTGTCGAGGACGTCGTCTCGCGTCAGTCCCTCGGGCACTCCGTCGAAGACGCGGACGATGAGCGCCATGCTGCGCGCGTCGTGGTCGAGCATCCAGGCGGCCAAACCGACGGGCGAGTCCCCGAGCGCGTAGAGCGTCTGCGGGCGGTTCGCCATCTCGTTGGCGTAGCCCAGGCCGTGCTTGTAGAAGTAGGCGAGCTGCTCGTACGCGTGCTTCTCGTCCGCCGAGAGGCCCGCGGGCGCCGGCGCGCCGGCGAAGGCGGCCTTGTCGATCTCGGGCGGCACGGTCGCCGGCATGTTCGTGTGGATGCCGACGAGCTCCGGAGCGCCCAGGAGAGACATCTGCTCCGTGACCGCGTTGCCCCAGTCGCCGCCCTGCGCGACGAACCGTTTGTATCCGAGGCGCTTCATGAGCACGACCCACGCGCGCGCGATGCGGATCGGATCCCAGCCGTTCACCCTGGGGTTTGCGGAGAATCCGTAGCCGGGCAAAGACGGGATCACCACGTCGAAGGCGTCGGCCGCGGTCCCGCCGTGCGCCGTGGGGTTGGTCAACGGCTCGATGATCTTGAGCTGCTCGATGATCGAGCCCGGCCACCCGTGCGTGATGATCATAGGCAGGGCGTTCGGATGCTTCGACTTCACGTGGATGAAGTGGATGTCGACTCCGTCGATGTTCGTGACGAAGTTCGGCAGGGCGTTCAACTTCGCCTCGCACTTGCGCCAGTCGTAGTCGCTCCCCCAGTAGCGCGCGAGCTTCTGCATCGTCGCGAGCGGCACGCCCTGCGACTCGTCCGACACGACCTCCTTGTCCGGCCACCGCGTCGCGGCGATGCGGCGCTTCAGGTCGGCGAGCTCCGCGTCCGAGTAATGGACCTTGAAAGGGCGGATGGCGTCGGCGCCGGCGGCGCCCCCGGTCTGCGCCTGTGCGGTGTTCGTCGGTGTCTGGCTCATGGCCATCGTTCCCCCTATGAGAAGTGCGACTCGTGTCCAAAAGCGCTTCATGGCTATCCTCCTCTCGTGTCGTGATCAGTGCGCGTCGCGAAGTGAACGGAACGCGGCGCGCAACTCGGCCGCGAAGAGCTCCGGCCGCTCCCACGCCGCGAAGTGGGCGCCCTTGTCGACCTTGTTGACAGATAAGCCTGTGATGCGCCCGCTCTGTCCAACTCCGCGGGGCTTGATATTGCTCGCCAAGAAAGACGCTCACGGGCAGCGGGGATGGAGACGTCTCTGACGTTGACGATCAGAATACGAATGGCCTTGTCCCGCGCCATCCCGCTACCCTCGCTCGACGATTTCTAGCTGTTCAGCAGAGCTGTGCTCAAAGAAGTTAGGGTGTTCGGGTGCCCCACCTAAATCGCGTATCTCACTGTCTCACGGGAGCTTTGGTCAATGCGCAGGAAATTCAACGTGGACCCTTCTTCTGCCTCACACCAACAGATTCTCGATCTTCACCGGCAGTTCCCGCACGCGGACTCCGGTTGCGTGGTGCACCGCCGCCGTGATGGCCGCCGCCACGCCGGCCAGGCCGATCTCGCCGATCCCGCGCGCGCCGAGCTCGTTGATCTCCTTGTCGGGGTAGTCCAGGAAATGTACGTCGATCGGCGGCACGTCTGCGTTGACCGAGACAACGTAGTCGGCCAGGTTGCTGTTGATCGGCGCGCCGTTCTGCGGATCGTAAGACGTGTGCTCGAACAGCGCCATGCCGATTCCCATCACGACAGCGCCTTCGATCTGGTTCCGGCCGGCGAGCGGGTTCAGGATGCGTCCGGCGTCGATGACGGTCACGACGCGGCTGACGCGCAACCGGGCGATCTCGGGCTGCCACGTGACCTCGACGAAGTGGCACCCGAACGAGTGCGTCGAGAACTTCGGCGCCGGATTGCCAAATGTCGATTCGGACTTTCCGTGGCCCGACACCACGCGGACGTTGGCACGCCGGAGCAGATCGGCGAACGGCACGCCGCCAGCCGGACCGCCGGCCTTCGCGGAGACGCGGCCGCCTTCGAGCTTCAGCTCCTCGGGCTTGCGTTTCTCGAAGGGAGATCCCGGCGTCGTCGTCGCGATCATCAAGAGCGAGGCGATCGCGCCGTCCGCCGCCGCGAAGACGGCCGGGACCATCGAACCCGTCACCATCGAGCCGCCCGAGATCGGGCCTTCCGGGAGCGACGTATCGCCGAGCACGACTTCGACCTTGTCGAGCGGCACACCCGTCTTCAGCGAGGTCAGCTGCGCGAGGATGGTGTACGTCCCGGTGCCGATGTCCTGCGTGCCCGAGGCGACGCGGGCCGTGCCATCGTCGCGGAGCTGGACGCTGGCCTCGGCCGGGAATCGTGCCGCGACCCATGCGCACCCGGCCATTCCCCAACCCAGGGTCAAGCCGTCGCGTTTCATCGACCCGACCTCGGGCGTGCGCCTGGACCAACCGAATTTCTCCGCGCCCAGCTGGAAACACTCGAGCA
>DATNMZ010000077.1:0-2395 GCA_035602095.1 Thermoanaerobaculia bacterium | reverse complement strand
GGGCAGGGCGCCGGAGCGTCTTTCCAGAAGGAGGAGACGAGCCGGGACTTCTCGGCGAGCGAAATCTGCATGGGCTGAAAGTATAAGGGAGTCGTCAGTTGTCAGTCATCAGTCATCAGTTCTCAGTCGTTCAGGGCCCGGAGGCGAACCGACCACTGACAACTGACAACTGACAACTGATAACTGATAACTACTTCTTCTCTCCCACGAAGGGATTTGCCCGCCTCTCCTCGCCGATCGTGGTGTCCGGGCCGTGGCCGCAGACGACGGGAGTCGCGTCCGACAGCGAGAAGAGACGCCCGCGAATCGAGGCCATGATCTGATCGGTGTCCCCGCCCCAGAGGTCGGTTCGGCCGATCGAGCGGCGGAAGAGTGTGTCGCCGGAGAAGAGGATCGGCGGGCCGTCCTCCAGCAGGAAGCACATGGACCCGGGCGTGTGGCCGGGCGTGTGGATCGCCCGGAGGAAGAAGGCGCCGAAGCGGATCTTCTCACCGTCGGCGAGGGGCTCTCCGGGGGGCGCCGGAGCCTCGGCCGTGAGTCCGAACATCGACGCCTGCTCTTCCAGAGCGTCGTAGAGCGGCCGGTCCGCCGGATGAACCCGGATCGGAGCGCCCGTCGCTCGCGCGACCGCGGCGGTGCCTCCGATGTGATCGAAGTGGGCGTGGGTGTGGAGCAGCGCCACGGTCCGCAGGTTTTCGTCCCGAAGCACGGCGACGATTCGCTCCGCCTCGTCGCCGGGATCGACCACGACCGCTTCGCGCAACACGGGGTCGTAAAGAATCGTGCAGTTGCATTGCAGCGGGCCCACGGGAAGAGTCCGGCGGATCGGGTCGAGTGGCTTCACGGATGGACCGCGACGACGGTTTCCACGTCGTGGCGCTCCTTGCGGTCCGCGCTCGCCCAGACGCGCTCGGGCGAGGCGAGGTTCAGCTGCACGGCCCATTCGTCGTTGTCCGGCCGGCGGTACTCGGACGCGAACAGCTTGCGGCGGCTGCGGGGGGTGAAGATCTCCCAGCGGATCCAGCCGAAATCGGCGGTCTCGTCGTGGAGGTAGAAGGCGGGGATCTTCTCGCCGGCCTCGATCGGCGCCTGCCGGACCGTCATGGGAACGAACCCGTTGGCCGCGAGCCGTTCCTCGAGCTGTCCTCGAACGAGCCGGCCCTGGTGGCGCATCGAGTGGCGACCCCGGGCGACGCCCCGCCCGAGGATCAGGTCGTCGAGGGCGCCAGCAAGTTCCGCATCCATGAGCAGATCTTAGATGCTCCAGGGGGTCGCGAGCGCGATTTCCGTCGGCAGCCGCGCGGCGATCCCATGGCTGATAGGTTTCCCGCATGCCGGGACTCCTCTCGCAGGTCATCCGCTTCTCGCTCGCTCTGTGGATCGGTGGCAGCGTACTCGTGGCGATGGCGGCGCCGGTCGTCTTTCGGACGGTGTCCTCGCGCGATCAGGCGGGTGCGGTGTTTGGCGAGATCCTGCGGCGATTCGAGGCGGTGAAGCAGGTCCTTTCGCTGCTTCTCGTGCTGGGAGTCTTCGTCGAGCTCGAACGGGCGGGGGGGTTGGCCGGGAAGGCGATCGTTTCCGGAATCGCGATCTTCGTGGCCGTCGCCACGAACGTCTACGTCGCGATGGTCCTCCGTCCCCGGATGAACTACTTCCGGATGAAGGTCGGTTCTTTCGACGCGGCCGGAGCGGACGATCCGTGGAAAAAGAAGTTCGACCGGCTCCACCGGCGCTCGTCGCGGATCTTCCTGCTCGGAGCCGTCGCGGCCGCCGTCGCGCTCTGGTTTCGCCCCTGAATCCTCAAAGCGAAATGCGAAACCGAGGCGCGCTATCCTCGCTTAACGCTTAACGCTTAACGCCTCACGCCTAACGCCTCACGCCCCACGCACCCTGGCAATCAGATCCACCTCGAGCGGCGCGCCCTTCGGAAGTCCGGCGACGGTCACCGTGGAACGCGCCGGCCGGTGGTCGCCGAAGCGCCGCGCGTAGACGGCGTTCATCGCGGGGAAGTCCGCCGTCTTCGTCAGGTACACCGTCGTCTTGACGACGTCGGCGAGCGTCAAACCCGCCTCCCGCAGGACCGCCTCGAGATTGTCGAAGATCCGTTCCGCCGACGCCTCGATGCCGCCGGAGACGAGCTCGCCCGTTTCGGGGTCGAGTGGGATCTGTCCGGAGGCGAAGAGGAGCCCGCCGTCGACGACCGCCTGGGAATAGGGGCCGATGGCTTTCGGAGCGCCTTCCGTTGCGAGGTACTTCATGAAGAGATCCTAGGCCGGGAATGGGGAATCGGGAATGGGGAATCGACGGACCGCAGAAGGACCGATTACCGATTCCCGATTTCCGATTCCCGACTCCCCGCCCCCGGCTGTTTCTCGCCGTCCGGCTCGAGAATTCC
>DATNMZ010000076.1:0-7151 GCA_035602095.1 Thermoanaerobaculia bacterium | reverse complement strand
GGGCTCGCCGCTCTCTTGCTCTGGTGCGGCTTGCTCCTCTGCATCCTGCTGGTCCGCCCGCGGATGATCGAGCTCCACATGCCGCCTGCCGACCTGCGGCTGATGGCATTGCTGCAGCTGTTGCCGCTGGCCGCTGTCGCCGTCGTCTGGCTGGTCCGGCGGCGCGCAGACCCTGCCCCGACGCTTGCGCTCCTCCTTTGCATCGTGCTGCTCGAGCGAGGCGCGGAAGCGGCGAGCGTCTATCCGGCCGTGCCGTCGCGCGCCTTCTACCCGCCACTCGCGTTCCTCGATGCCATCCCGCGCAGCGCTCCGTGGCGGACCACGGCGGTGGGATTCACGTTCATCCCGAACATTTCCGCGATGTATGAGCTCGAAGACGTGCGCGGGTATGAGGCCATGACTTTCCGGCCCCTCTTCGAAACATATCCCCTGTGGTGCGTGGCTCAGGCGGTCTGGTTCAATCGCATCGACGATCCCACGAAGCCGTTCCTGTCGTTTCTCAACGTGCGGTACGTCCTGACGCCGCCGGAGTACGGGACGCCGTCCGGATGGCGCACGATTTCAGAATCTTCGCTGGGCAAAGTGCTCGAGAACCCGGCCGCCTTGCCGCGAGCCTTCGTGCCGCTGGAGCTCCAGATCGAGCCGGAGTCCGCCGCCCGTCTCGCGGCGTTGAGTCGTATTTCGGATTTCCGCCGGAACGGCATCGTCGCAGAGCTGCCCGGGTGGCAGCCGCACGACCGCGTTCGAAACGGCCGCGCGGAGGTCGAAATTACGCAGTACCGACCGGACCGGCTGAATCTGCGAGTACATGCCTCGACGGCGGCCGTCGTGGCGACGTCGATCACGAGCTGGCCGGGGTGGCGCCTATCTATCGACGGCGCGCCGCAGAAACTGCTCGCCTACAACCACGCGTTCCTGGGGTTCACGGTCCAGCCGGGCCGGCACCGGGTCACCCTCGCCTACGCTCCCGGGAGCGTCGCCCTGGGCGCCACGATCGGTCTTGGCACCTTGCTCGGCTTGGCCGCCTGGGTGGCCGTGCGCCGGATGCGGGAGCGAAGCCCGCGACGAAGTGATCTGTAGCTGCGGCTCCCCGGAGGGCTGACTTACTTGACCCGGATATGCCGTTGGAGCTCCGTCGTGCCGCCGTTGTTGGCGATGAAGGTCACGGTGAGCGTGTGGACTCCCGGGCCGAGAGCCGGGATGGGGAACCCGAACCCGGCTCGGTCCGCGTTCGGGAAATTCCGATAGGTTTGTGCGACCCCCGGGAACGGTTGCAGGAGCGCGACCGGGCTGGTGGCGCCGGTCTCCGCGACGACGGTAACCCGGGCGATTCCGGATTGGTCGAGGCACCAACCGTATGCCCAGCTCCGTGGGCCGGTCGCAACCGTTTCTCCTTCTTTCGGCTCGTGCAGCACTCCGAAGGGCGGCGCCGCGGCGACCGGCGGCGACGCGGCGGTGCCGACGCGAGATTCCGCCGCGCTGCCTGACGGCGCGGCCGAGGAATCCTCCGCTCTCTTGCAGCCGGCCAGGAGAACCGCGGTTGCAAGACACGACCACAGAATCCGTTGCGCCGTAGAGCTCACGAGTCGCTCCTTTACCCGTCCCGTTTTCTGCGCAGACACGAGCTTCTCTCGATCAAAGCACGCGACAGGCGTGCGCATGCTATTCCATCGGGTCGCTATCCGATAGCGCGGCGGTTGAATTATCCTGCACTCTCGATGCCCCATTCTCACGGCTTTTTATCGGGCACGGCGTCTGGCCCAAACCCGTGAGGCGGAAATCATCGGCGGCCGCCCAGCACTTTTGGGACCACCACCACCACATCTCGGAAGACCCCTTCTTCTGGATGGCTCTCCCGCTCTGCCGGTTCGCGATCAACCGGCGCATCAGCGGCGACCCGAACCGGTGGCCGCTCGAAGAGTTTGCGCGGGTCGTCGGCCACCGGCGCTTCCAGAACGCGTTGTCGCTCGGTTCCGGCACCGGCAATTTGGAGCGCGCGGTTCGGCGCATGGATCTCTGTGAGCGAGTCACGGGCATCGACTTTTCTCCGGAATCCGTCGATGTCGCCAGAAACCGCGCCCGGGAAGAGGGATTTACCGGAATCGAGTACGAGATCGGAGATCTGAATAATCTGTCACTGCCCCGCCGGACCTACGACGTCGTCTTCATCCATCAGGCCCTGCACCACGTCGCGAGCATCGAAAAGCTGCTTGGCCGTGTCACGCGAGCGCTGACGCGAGATGGCTACCTCTTTCTCGAGGAATGGACGGGGCCGTCCAACAACGAGTGGACCCCGGATGAGCTCGCCCACGCTGCGGAGCTCTACGAGCAAGCTCCCCGCGAGTGGCGCCAGTACGACTTTCTCAAGGCTCCGATCGTCATCGGCGATCCCTCCGAGGCGGTTCGGTCGTCCGAGATCCTTCCCGCCGTGCGCCTGTTCTTCGATCTCGTAGAGCGACCCTACGGAGGACATCTCGTGTCGATCCTGCTCTGTCAGATGCACCGGACCGCGGAGAAGGATCCACGCTTCGAGCGCTTCCTCGCCCACTGGCTGAGCCTGGAGGATCGAGACCTTGCGAAGCCGGTCCCTCGCAGCTATCACACCGCCGCTGCCGGGCATCCCTATCGAGGACTGCGGGGCCTCTGGGCTCAGATGCGGGGGATTGCGCGACGGCCGCGTTCCTTCTTCAACAGCGGGTGGCGGGCGGTCTCGCAATGGATGTTGACCCGCGGCGTCCATCGACCGCCCCATTCTGGATGAACCTCCAGCAGGACGGAGCCCCCCGAACGTCCGGAGAGATCCGCGCGATGGGTCTTGCTTCGAGCCGGGGTGGTCTTCTGGGTGCCGTCGGAGGGGCGCTGGGAGCGCTCCCGCTCCTGGCGCTCGCGCGCACGCTGGCGGCGAGGCTGTTCCCGGCTGCCGCATTGCCGGGCGCCGAGCGGGTCGCCGGCGACGTCAAGCAGGCGAGCTATCTGGAGGTCGCCGTGCTCTTCACCGCCGTTCCGGCGGCGGCGTTGTTCTTCGGCCGCGCCCTCCCTCGATACCTCCAGGCGCGCGGATACTCTTATTGGGCTTCGCAGCTGCCGGGCGCGGGGTTCGCGCTCTCCTTGCTCCTCTGGAAGGGCGGTCTCTCCGCGACCGCCGCACTCGCTGTCGGCGTCCTTCTCGCCCTGGCGGGGGTATTTGCGGGTGTGCTGCGCCGTTCCCGGCTCGCGATTGGCGCCGCGGTGCTCGGCCTGTTCCTCGGCGGCATCGCTGTGTATGGAGTTTGGGGAGGGCTCGACCTCTTCGAGGACGGCCAGATCCTGCTCGGCGCTCAGGAGCTCGCCCGCGGCGCGCGTCCCTATCTGGACGTCTACCCGGTGCATGGCTGGGGCGCGGACGGCGGGTGGGACGCGGTGCTCTTTCGGTTTTTCGATGAGCACCTCCGGGTTTTTCGAGCTCGGCGGGCGGTGATGACGGCCCTGGCGCTCGCCTTTCTCGCCGTTGCGTCCGCGCTGTGTTTCGCCGATGCGGCATGGGGCGCGGTCGGGCTGCTCGCGTCCCTCGCTTTTTGTCCGTTTCTCTCGGAGCGACAGATGCTCCCGCTGTTGACGCTGTGCTTTTTCATCCGCGCGGCGCGCTCGATGGGGTCTCGCGAGTGGCTGTGGGCGGGCGTGCTCTCCGCGGTGACCCTCTTCTCGACGCTCGATTTCGGCATGATCCTCGTGGTGGCGGGTTGCGCGGGGCCTCTCGTGCTCGGCCTGCTGGAGCGAACCGCCCTCCGGCGGTCCGGAGCGGCGACGCTGCGCTTCGTTCTGGGCGCGGCGCTGGGCAGTGCTCCGTTCGCGATCTACCTGGCGGTGCGAGGCGCTCTCCCGGCATTTGTCCGCGTCTCGTTCTGGGACATCGGCGCGGAGGTGACCGGTGCATGGGGGTTGCCGGCGCCTTCGCTGGCGCAGGCGGCTCGCGATGGAACCCTCGCGGGCCTCTTTGCTTCCGCGGATTTTGTCCCGTCGCTCTGGCTGCTCCTTGCCGTCTTGCTGGCCGCGGGCGTGCTCCTCGTGTTCCGGGCTGCGGATCGGACGATCACGCCGTCGGATCGGGCCGCCGGCATCTGCCTGCTCATCGCGATCGTCGCGCTGCGCGGCGCCCTGGGGCGCGCCGATGTCGGGCACCGCATGCTCTATGGAATCTTTGCGGGCCTCCCCGCAACGTGGGTGCTGTACCGGGCGATCCGGGCCTGGGCGGCGCACCGTCTTGCGGCCGCAGTCGCCATCCTGGCGTTTCTCGTCTTCCTCCGGCCGGACCGGGTGATTGCGCTCGAAACGAGCTTGATCGCGGAAGCGCGGAACCGGCGCCAGGCGGAGCTTCAATCCAGCGGCCGGGTGCCCGGGTTGGGATCGGCGCGATTGCCGATCGAGCAGGCGCGCGACCTGTCGGCGCTGCGGGCGCTCGTGGACAGAATGGTGCCGCCCGAAAAGACTTTCTTCGATTTCGGGAACGAGCCGGGGCTGTACTTCGTGTTGAGGCGGCGGGCGCCCGTCCGCTACAGCAGCGTGCCGTTCTATGAAACGCCGCAGAGGCAACGCGAGGTGATCGCGGCTCTGGAGCGCGAGCGGCCGCCCCTCGCGATTCTCGCGAGCGGCACGCCCAAGGATGCGTTTGACGGCGTGTACAACCGCGATCGGGCGCCGCTCGTGGCGAGGTATCTCGACGAGCACTACCGGGTGCTCGGCCGCCTGGGCGCGCGCACGCTCGGTGTCCGCCGCGAGGGGCCGTGACCCGGGGGTAGCGATCGAGTGCTCGGCCGGCGCACTCTGTCGACTCCTTGCCGGTGCGCCCGCCTGCTCGAGCGCCCCCTCAGGCGGAGGCCCTCCGGCCGAGGTCCCGCGCCGCCCGCGCGACTCGCCGGAGGTCCCGCGCCACTCGCGCGACTCGCCGGAACCCACGGCGCGCCGCCAGGCGGAAGCGGTCCTTGCGCCGGGCCCGCTCCAGCGCCTGGCCGAGTCGTTCGTAGAATTCCTGGTCGCCGCGGAAGTAGATGTTCTTCAACCAGCAGGCGCCGTCGGTCACGCACTGCGGCCGGATCACACGATGGCGCTCGGGGTCGAACTGCGCCTTCTCTCCGTCGAGGAGGACATCCCGCATCTCACTGCGGAGCTTCGTGAACTCCGGGCCGTTCCAGCGATCGGTAAACCGGCCCTTGCTCGCGTTCCCGAGCGGAGTGTAATCGGGGGTCATGAGCAGACAGCACGGGTAGAGATCGCCGTTGCCTCGAATCGTCGCCGTGTACCACCCGAAGAAGCAGTGGCCGTTCTTCATCTGGAACGCGGGCGCGGTCGGAAAAAGCGGAGGCTCCTCCGGATAGGCGAGCTCCCTCTTCAGTTCGTCGAGCATCGCGTTCCACTCGGGGGTCGGGAAGTTGATCTGAAGCCGGCGGGCGTCGCGGTCCCGTCCGAGAATGTCTCGAAGGAGCGGCCGGAGACGCTCCGTTTCGGAAGGATGGAGGAGCAGGTTCGGGTCGATCCGCGCCAGCGGGATGTTCAACACCAGGGCCACGGGAATGCGGTCGGCCCCCATCGAGCGACCGAGCCCGTACATTTCCGGCAGCTGCTCGACGTTCAACCGGTCGATCAGGAACTGGACGGCGACTGCCGGGGCCTCGGAGTCGCCGCGTTCGGCGACGAGCGCCCGCACGTTCTCGACGACCCGGTCGAAGACCACCGGCTTCACCTGCATCATCCGCGCGTAGTCCGCGGAGTTTGCCGCGTTCAACGAGACGAGAACCTCGCGCGCGCCGCCTGCGACGAGGCGTCGAGCGATTCCGCGATCGAGAAGCGCCGCGTTCGTCGTCAAGTTGTCGACGACGACGTCTCGCGAAGCGAGATGGTCGAGGACGCGGCCGAAGTCGCGGTGAGCGAGGGGGTCGCCCCCGCCCGAGAAACGAACGGATTTCAGTCCGGTCGACGCAAGCTCGTCGACGAGCGCACAAACGTGTTCGAACGAAATCTGCTGCGTCGTCCGGACATCCTGCTGATTGCAGAAGTAACACGCGACGTTGCAGCGATCCGTCAAGTCGAGCTCGACGTGGGAAGGACCGGCCGTCGCCGTGCCGGTCTCGATGGCCGCGATGATCTCCCGCTTGCGTGCGGCGTCGATCTCAGCCCAGCCATGCGAGCCCCTCATCCGAGGAGGATACAGCGAATGGCCCGACGTCTGGACGCCGGTCTGTCACGCTGCATTCCGAGCGAGTATCAAGGTGAAAAAAGCCGGGGCGCCGCCTGCGATTGCAGCTCGCTCCAACTCGATCAATTGATTCATCGTGTCTTCGCGTTCCGAGTCGCCGCATCTCGAGAAGTCGAGGTGAGGGTAGATAACGGAAAGAAAGGTTCCTCCGTAGTCCCGCCGCAGCTCGATCTGGAAACGCGCCGAGATCTCTCGGACGATCTCCGAAGCCCGGATTGCTTCGCTGGGGTCCTTACCGTCCACCGGAATCTGGAGTCTTCCTCTCTTTCGGAGACGAGCCGGGAGCTTTCGGTAGACTTCGTCGGCTTCTTGCAGGAGCTCGCGGTTCCACTCCGACTGCGAGGGGCCGATGTACTCGTCGAGGTACACGAGACCGTTCGGCCGGAGCGCCGCCCGAACCGCGTCCAGGCAGACCTCGAGCCTCTCGACGTGATGAAGAGACTGCTGAAAAAGCGCTCCGTCGCATGAGTTCTCATCGAGGGCCAGTTGGTTCAGATCGGCTCGGATGTACAGGATGCTCTCGAGGCCTTGTTCTGCCGCGCGGCGGCGGGCGATTTCGAGCGAGCGAGAAGAGATGTCGAAACCCGTAAGCGATTTGCAGATGCCCCGTTCCACCATGTGGCGATCGAGAACACCGTCTCCGCTCCCGAGGCTGATCGCGTGAGACAGGAACCCAAATTCCGGTTCGAGCCCATCGATCGGCCAGACGTTCGGATCCCCGGTAATGCATGTGTTCACGTAACGACGGACGGCCGGATCCTGCAACCAGGTAACGAGCTCGTCCCCGGACGCGACTCGACCCCAGAAGCGGGCAGTCCTGGCAAGCCGGAGGCGCCGAAGAATCTCGAGGGTCACCGGCGGTTCACCCTCCGGCTCCGGGTCTCCTCGACCGGGCCGACCGGTGGCTACGGAGTCGCACGCG
>DATNMZ010000075.1:0-2448 GCA_035602095.1 Thermoanaerobaculia bacterium | reverse complement strand
TGGTGCGCGACGACGTCAGCGGCGTCGCCCGGGTCGTCCTGGTGACGAACGGCCGCGCGCACTGGGTGCCGGTGACGGTCGGGCTCCGGCAGGGCGGAGCGACGCAGATCAGCGGGAGCGGAATCGTTCCCGGGGCCCGGGTCGTCGTCTCCGGCATGGTCGGCCTTCCGGAGGGCAAGTCCGTTTCGATCCAGCCGTAAGCGTCTGCGAGGAGGCCCCCTCATGCTCATGAATGTCCGCCCCATCGAGCGCGTCGTGGACTTGACCGACCCGAGGGCGAACCGGATCGCCGGCCTCTCGCTCGAGGAGGCGCGAAGACGCGTCGCGTCGGGATCGGCGGCCGATGTCCAGGCGATCGACGGCTCGTTCGCGCTCGTCGGCCGCGACGGCGAGACCGTCCGCATGGCGCGGTCGCTCGATCGGCCCATGCGATATTTCCTCGCGAAGCAGAAGAGCGGGCCGGCGCTCGTCGTCTCGGACCGGATCGACGCGATCCGCGATTTCCTCCTCGAGGAAGGCCTCGCGGAGCAGTTTCATCCGAGCTACACGCGCATGGTCCCGGCGCACCACATCGTCGAGATCCGCCTGGTGGGGTGCCCGGACCCCGATGCTCTCCACACGCGGTTCTTCGCTCCGCCGCGCAACGTCCTGCCGGCGGCGCCCGCCGAAATCGGCCGCCAGTACGTCGCGGCTCTCGCGCAGGAGATCGAGCAGTGGCTGCGCGGCCTCCCCTCCGACGCTCCGGTCGGCATCCTGTTTTCCGGAGGCGTGGACAGCGGGGCGGTGTTCCTGACGGCGTACCACCTGTTCGGGACGCTCGGGCTCGACCTCGGGCGGCTGAAGGCGTTCACCCTGTCGGTCGGCGGCGGAGAGGACCTCGCGCAGGCGCGCGCATTTCTGGAGCCGCTCGGCCTCGAGCTCTTTCTGGAGCCGGTCGAGATGCCGCCGGACGCCGTCGATCCTCTGGAGGCCGTGCGCGTCGTCGAGGACTACAAGCCTCTCGACATCGAGTCGGCCGCCATGGCGCTCGCGCTGTGCCGCGGCATTCGGGACCGCTACCCGAAGTGGCGGTATCTCGCCGACGGAGACGGAGGCGACGAGAACCTCAAGGACTATCCCATCGAAGAGAACCCGGAGTTGACCGTCCGGAGCGTGCTGAACAATCCGCTTCTGTATCAGGAGGGCTGGGGTGTCGGCACGCTGAAGCACTCGCGGACCTATTCGGGGGGGCAGAGCCGATCGTACGCGCGGACGTACGCGCCCCTGCGGCGCTACGGGTTCGAGGGGTTCAGCCCCTTCACGCGCGCCGGGGTCGTCGCCGCTGCGGAGGGGATCCCCTTCGTCGAGCTGACGGAGTACGACGTCGGACGGCTCTACGCCTTGAAGGGCGCGATCGTCTCCGCGGGAATCCGGGCGCTGACCGGATTTGAAATGCCCGTGTTTCCCAAACGCCGCTTCCAGCACGGGGCTCTCCGCGCGTCGGAGCGGCGGCGGATCGCGTTTTCGGAGGCGGACTACCGGGCACACTTTGCCTCTCTCTACGGATAGCGCTCCCGGCGGGCGCGCGGCGGCGCCGTACCCCGAGACCCCGGCCGAGCGAGACCGCTGGATCCTGGAACGGCGCGGGCCGCGCAATCCCGTCGATCCCTCCCGCCCGGTCGGCGCCTTCGTCGAGGAGGAGCGGACCGAACGCGGAGAGAGCGAGCCGGTCGCGACGGTGTTTCTGGCAAACCGGGAATGTCCCTGGCGTTGCCTCATGTGCGACCTCTGGAAGCACACGACCGCGGAGACGGTGTCCCGGGGCTCGATTCCGGAACAGATCCGCGGCGCGCTCGGCGCGCTTCCCCCCGTGCGCCGCGTGAAGCTCTACAACGCCGGCAGTTTCTTCGATCCGCGCGCCATTCCGCCGGGAGATCTCGGCGAGATCGCGGCGGCCCTGGCGGCGTGCCATCGCGTGATCGTCGAGTCCCACCCCGCCCTCGTCGCCGGGAATGCGCGCGGCTTTCGCGATCGTCTTGCCGGAGATCTCGAGGTCGCGATGGGACTCGAGACCGTTCATCCGGTCGCGCTGCCGCTTCTGAACAAGCGAATGGGGCTCGACGACTTCCGCCGGGCGGCCGACGGGCTCGCCGCGGATGGAATCGCGCTGCGGGCGTTCGTCCTGCTCGGTCTGCCCTTCGTCCCCTCGGCGGAAGCCGTGCTCTGGGCGGTCCGCTCCACGGAGTTCGCGTTCGACGCTGGAGCCACGGCCGTCTCAATCATCCCGACCCGGGCCGGCAACGGCGCCCTCGATTCCCTGGCCGCGCGCGGAGAGTTCGTCCCTCCCAGCCTGGGCGCTCTCGAGCGGGCGGCGGCCGAGGGAATCGCGGCGGCCCGGGGACGGGGGCGGATCTTCGCGGACCTCTGGAACCTCGAATCGCTTTGCCGCTGCGTCTCCTGCTTTCCGGC
>DATNMZ010000074.1:0-3273 GCA_035602095.1 Thermoanaerobaculia bacterium | reverse complement strand
CTCCGGCTCGATCCGGACCCTCGCGTCGTCGCGGCCTTCCTGGACAACCGCTTCACGACCGAACCGGATGTCCTGCAGGCCGCCGTGCGGGCGGAGGCGGAGCCGGAGGCGCTGGCGACGATCGCAGCCCACCCCCGCTGGACCCTCCGTCCGGGTGTGCGCAGCGCCCTCCTGCGCAACCCGGCGCTTCCGACCGCCGCCGGCCTGGGTCTTTTGACCTCCTCCTCGAGGCGAGAACTGCGGGAGTTGCTCGAAAACCGGGGTGTTTCGCAGATTCTTCGGGCCTGCGCGGAAAGAGTTCTTGCGGAACGGGCCGCAGGGGTCTAGCATTTGCTCTCAAGCCCGGGAAAACCATGACCGATTCGCCGGCGCTCGGTTTCGGCGAGGAGCTTCGCCGCGAGCGACAAATCCGCGGTATTTCGCTCGAGGAGATCTCCTCGGCGACGAAGATTTCCGTTCGCCTCTTGACGGCCCTCGAAGATAGCGACGTCGGGCGGCTGCCCGCTCCCGCGTTCACCCGGGGGTTCATTCGCGCCTACGCCCTGCACGTCGGCATCGATCCCGACGAGAAGGTGAACGCCTACCTGGCGGATCTCGCCGGCGAGTCGAAGGAAGCCACCGCGCCGAAGAAGGCACGGCCTCGATCTCGGTTCTTCCGAAGCCGGCGCGGAACCACCAGCATGATGGTCGTCGTCGTTGCCGGAGTCCTCCTCGTCCTGGGGTTCATCGCGAGTCCTCACCGCCGAGAGCGACCCGCCGCCTCGACGGTCGTGCCGCCGCGCGCGGTTGCGGTCGCCTTCAAGAACGTGGCGATCTCCAACGAGTCGACGCCGGCAATCCAGACCAGTCCGGCGCCGCACGCGGCGACTGCGCCCGTCGCGATTGCTCTCACACTCGAGTTCGAAGATGACTCGTGGGCAAAGGTGGAGGCCGACGGCCGCACGGTATTGAACGGACTCGTCCGGCGCGGGGAGACGCGCCAGCTCGAAGCTCGCGAGGGATTCCGCCTCACTCTCGGTAACGCCGGAGCGGTGCGGGTGAGCGTCGACGGCCGGGCGCTCGACCCCCTCGGGGCGGCCGGCGAAGTCGTCCGCGATCTTCCCCTCCCGGCGGCTCCCACCCGCGGCTGACGCCCTCCTTGTCCCCTTCGGAATCTTCCGAGCCTCAGGACATCCTTTCCCTTCTCCGCGCCGGCGGGGCGCCTCCGGAGATACGCCGTTTCGCCGCGCGCGGACTGCTGCCTCTCGACCGGGATGATCAGACCCGCGCGCTTCTCGCCGTGCTCGAGGACGAGGAGGCGGATACGGCGGAAACCGCCCGCGTCTCGTTGCGGCAGATTCCGCTCGACGAAATCACCGCCTTTCTGGACGCGGAGGGCGTGCGGCCGTCGGAGCTCGACGCAATCGCGACCCACTTCGACGACCCGTTCGTTCTCGAGCAAGTGATCCGGCACCCGGAGGTCCCAGACGCAACGCTCGCTCGACTCGCCCGCACGGTCACGGGAGCGCCCCAGGAGGCTCTGGTGATCAACCAGGTTCGCCTCCTTCGGAATCCGGACCTGATCGAGGCGCTCTTCGAAAACCCGTATCTGACCACCGACACGCGTCGCCGGCTCCAGGAGATCCGCGAGGAATTCTTCGAAAAGCAGGAGCGCCGGCGCGAAGCCGACATTGCGCGCGGCCACGAGGACGAGCTCGCCGCGGAGATCGCGGCGGCCGAGGCGGAGGAACGGCTCGTGGAGTCCAGCCGCCGTGCGGCCGCGGAGGCCGCGGCGGCGGCGCTCGACAAGTCCCTGACGACGAACGCCGTGTACAGGCGCATCGCCATAATGACGGTCTCGGAGAAGATCAAGCTCGCTTACAGCGGCGGCAAGGAGGAGCGCCGGATTCTCATAGGGGACGCCAACAAGCTCGTCGGAGCGGCGGTGCTCAAGGGACGCGGGCTGACGATCAACGAGGTCGAATCCTTCTGCACGATGCGGCACCTGGACGCGGACATCTTCCGAGCGATCGCGGAGAAGGGGAAGTGGATTCGCAAGCCTTCCGTGATTACGGCGCTCGTCAAGAACCCGAAAGTGAATCTCGCCGTCACGCTGCCGCTGATCAAGCGGCTGAATGAACGGGACTTGAAGGCGGTGATGCGCGATCCGAACCTGCCGGAAGGAGTACGAATCTCCGCGAGGAAGATCGTGATGGACCGACGAAAATAGCGCCGGCGAGGATGAAAACGCGCGGAGGAGCGGCGGCCGGAGCAGTCGGCTTGCCCGGAGGGTCGGATTCCCGTATGTTATTCGGAGCGAGACCGAAACATGCCGCGAGACGTCGACTATTACGCGCTGCTGGGAGTCACCCGCGACGCCACGGACGTCGAGATCCGTGAGCGATTCCGCGGGCTGGCCCGCGGAGCGCATCCCGATCGCGCCCCGAAGGAGCGCCGGACGGAAGCCGAGGCGCGCTTCCAGGAGCTCGCAGAAGCCGTCAACGTCCTCACCAATGCCGAGCGTCGGAAAAACTACGACTTCGAGCGCTCGATGGTGGTCTCGACGAGCGCCGGGAACACAGATTCGGATTCGGTGTCGCAGACCTACGTCGCGCAGGGGATCGTCGCGTACAAAGAGCTGAAGTACGCAGACGCGGCCGGCAATTTCGCGCTCGCCGTTCACCGCAATCCCAAGGACGTTCGCGCCCAGCATTACCTCGGGCTCGCCTCGGCGCGCGCGGGCGACCTGCGCACGGCCGTCAAGGCGCTCGAGACCGCGCTCGCGCTCGAGCCGCAGAACGTCCGGCTCTTGAAAGACGCGGGAACCGTCTTCCGGCAGGCGGGCCTGCTCGTGAAAGCAGAGAAGGCCTTCCTGGAAGCGATGCGCTGGGATCCCTCGGCGCAGGAAGTTCGGAAGGCCCTCGAAGACATCCGGGCTCAACGCGCCGTCAAAGGAGCCTAGCAGGGTGCTGAAAAAGGGTGTGAGGCGGGTAAACGCCTGCGAAGCCGGCGTTCCCTGCTGCCGGGGGTCCGTCTGTCGATGGTCGGGAGGCGAGCGCCGCGGGGTCCGGCTGCAAGGCGACGCGACGCAGGCGATTCGTCTGCCCGCATGACGAGGATCGAGGCCTTCGGCCTGAGCGACGTTGGCCGAAAGCGCAAGCACAATGAAGACTCCTTCGCCTTCGACGCCGAAGAGGGCCTGTTCATCGTCGCCGACGGAATGGGGGGCCACGCGGCCGGGGAGGTCGCCTCGAAGATCACCGTGGAGACGATCAACGAGTTCATCGCGGCGAC
>DATNMZ010000073.1:0-2630 GCA_035602095.1 Thermoanaerobaculia bacterium | reverse complement strand
CTCGGCGGGCGTCTCCAGGACGCGTTCGCGCAGAGCATTCAAGTCCCGGGCAAGATCCCGAGTCGAGGCGTACCGTTCCTCCGGATCCTTCGCGAGGCAGCGCTCGACGATCCACCCGAGAGGAGCGGGCACCGCCGGATTGAGCGAGACGATCGGCTCCGGCTCCTCCCGGATGATGGCCACCAGAGTTTCCGGAGGCGTGTTCCTTTGGAACGCCCGGCGGCCCGTCGCCATCTCGTAGAGGATCGAGCCCAGGGAGAACTGGTCGGAGCGGAAATCCGCCTTTCGGCCGCTCGCCTGCTCCGGGGACATGTATCCGATCGTTCCGACGATCGAGCCCGTGTCCGTATCCGTATCCACGCCCGACATCGTCGGCGCCGCCGTCTGATCCGCCGTTGCGGAAGCGTCCGGCCTGGCCAGGCCGAAGTCGAGGATTTTGACGAGCCACTCCGCGGAGACCATCAGGTTCTCCGGCTTCAAGTCGCGATGAACGATCCCGGCCTTGTGCGCGTTGGCCAGTCCGTCGGCGATCTGCGATGCCGTGCCGAGCAGCCTCTTCATCGGCAGAGGGCCGCCGGCCAGCAGCTCCCGAAGGGTCTTTCCCTCGACCAGCTCCATGCTGATGTAAGACACGGAGTCGGACTGGCCGATCTCATAGATCGTCACGATGTTCGGATGGCTGAGAGCCGATGCCGAACGAGCCTCCTGCTCGAACCGGGCCAGTCGTTGACGGTCCGCGGCGACGTCGCTCGGGAGCACTTTGATCGCGATCTGGCGCCCCAGGCGGGGGTCCAGCGCCCGATAGACTTCCCCCATGCCGCCGCTTCCCAGCGGGGAAAGGATCTCGTACGGGCCGAGGCGAATTCCGGGCAGAAGAGTCGTGACGGAATGATACCGGCGGCTGCCGCAGGAAATCGAAGGAGGTTGTCGTGGACCTGAGAACGCTCCAGAAGCCGTTGAAGGAGCAATATCGCGCCGACCCGGCGTCTTCCCGGATCACGCTTCAGGCGAAAGGCGGCGAGAGCGGAGTTCCAATGGCATGCTCCGTCGATATCGGGCGGGCGATCTACGATGCGCAAGCCCACTCGGGTGTCGGCGGGCCGGGGACGGCGGCGTGTTCCGGCGACCTCTTGCTCGGCGCGCTGGCGGCGTGCGCTCAGATCACCTGCCAGATGGTCGCCGCCGCGATGGGGATCCCGACCGAACACATCGGCGTCACCGTCGACGGAGATCTGGATCTTCGCGGCACACTCGGCATGGCGAGAGACCTCCCGGTCGGTTTCGAGGAGATCCGTCTCCGGTTCGACTTGAAAGCGCCCGAGGCGACGGCCGAACAACTGCGGGGTCTTCGGGAGAAGTGCGAACAGTACTGCGTCGTCCTGCAGACCCTGATCCGGCCGCCGGCGATCCGTACGGACTGGGGGCTGCAGTCGTGAGGCGGTTTCGAACGCGGGCGGCTTGCCTGCTCGTGTGCGGCGCGGTCCTCTGGGGCGAAGGAGCCGCTTCCGCGGCGGACTCCGCGAAGATCGAAGAACGGATCCGGGTCCGCGCCGGCAAGTTTCGCGGCATCCTGGGGATCGCGGCGATCGATCTGAAGGGCGGCCCCGCCATCTCCTACAACGGCGACGTGCGTTTTCCGACCGCGAGTCTGATCAAGGTCGCGGTGATGGTGGAGACCTACCATCAGATGGCGGAAGGCCGCCTCCGGCGCGAAAAGGTCCTCCCGCTCGCCGAGGCGGACAAAGCCGGCGACGAGGCGGTCGTCCTGAACCAGCTCCACCCCGGAATTCCGCTCACGATTCCGGATCTGCTGAACCTGATGATCGCGTATTCGGACAACACGGCGACGAACCTGCTCGTCCGGGAAGTGGGCGCGGGAAGAACGGACCGGCGGATGGAGGCGTACGGCCTCAAGAACACGAAGATCTTCCGGCCGACTTTTCGCGACGGCCATGCGGACGTGTATCCGGATCTCGAGCGGGAGTTCGGTCTCGGCATGACGACGCCCCGCGAAGCCGCCCGGCTCCTGGCGCTGATCGCCGAAGGGAAAATCGTTTCCCGCGCGGCGTGCGACGAAATGCTCGCGAACCTCTCCCGGCAACAGGACCGTCAGATGATCCCGCGCTCGCTCCCTTTCGAGAAAGAGAAGATCTTCGTCGCGAACAAGACGGGTTGGGACGAGGAAAAACTGCCGGACGCATCGGGGCGGAAGGGGGAGATTCGGACCGACGCGGCTTACGTGAGAGGGCCGCACTCGCGCTACGCGATCGCGATCTGCACCCGCCGCGGGAAGGACAGGCGTCCCGGCGCCGACAACGACGCACTCGTGACCGGCGCCGCGCTCTCGCGGATGATCTACGACGAGCTCGAGCACCGCGCCGGCTCCCGGACGCCGACCCCTCCCGTCCGGTAACGTCGGCTTCGCTTTCGGGGGAATCTGCGCCGGCGGCGCACCTGCGAGCGGCTCGCGCGGATGCGCTCGACCGCTCGCCTGATTCCCCCGCTGCGCTTCGCCTCCCGCGACGCAAGGCTCCTCCCTCCCTTCGGTCGGGAGACTCCTCGCGTCGCGAGCGGATGGATCTACGTGGCTGGACTGGCGTCGTCACTGCGGAAAGTGGGCGCGCCGGGGT
>DATNMZ010000072.1:0-5862 GCA_035602095.1 Thermoanaerobaculia bacterium | reverse complement strand
CGCAGCGCCGGCCGCGACGCCGGCGTCATGCGGTGGCGCTGGTCCTGGCTGTCCGCCGTGTGCGACAGCTTCTTGCGGAACGTGTAGGACGGGTGAAAGAGCGCGCGCGAGAGCTTTCCGTGCGTCGTGAGCGTCAGGATCTCTCCGAGGAGGGGATTCTTCGCCGGGTCGAGGGCGAGCGCGATCGCGTCGGCGTCGGAGAGCGCCGCCCGAGGAAAACCGAGGACCTCGCGCACGGCGGAGGCGAGGACCTCCTCGTTGTTCGCCTTCCAGTCCACCAGGCGCGAGACGCGGCCCGAAAGCTCCCGATCGAATTCCTCGCGGAACGCGCGGCTGGCCGCCGCCCCGGTGCGCGCCTGCGACTCGAAGAGCGCGTATTCGGGCGTCTCTTCCAGGGGGATCGGGTCCTGCAGCACGGTCCGGTAGAGCGGGTCGTGCCGGAGCACCTCGTCGACCATCTTTCCGACGACGTCGCGCTGCTCGGTGGGCGCGTCGAACGACTCGCACAGCCGCCAGTAACGGAAGAGCGTAATGCCCGAGACCGTGTGGTACAGGTAGGCAAAGGTCGCGACCGGCAGCACGTACCGGGCGATCTCCTGCGCGCGCTTCTGCACGGCGCCGGCAAATCGAGCGCGCCCGTCGCCCCGTGTGCGGCCCGGAAAAATTCCGAAGTACCGCTCCGCCGTCAATGGCGTCAGCAGCTCCGTCAACCGCTCGTAGGCGGCCTGCTGCCGCCGCGCCGTGCCTTCGAACACGTCGCGCTCGGCGGGGAGCATGGGCGGAACGGCGTACTGCCCGCGCTGGACCTCGACGTAGCGCTGCGAGACCTGCTCGGAGTTGTAGAAGGGGTGGCTGTGCAGGAAGGTCCAGAGGAACTGCCGCGAGACGTTTTCGAGCGAGAACTGGAAATGCGCGTGCTGGAACGTCGTGTGGTGTCCGGCCTCGTAAATGGAGCGGGCGAGGCTGTCGCGGCGCTCCGGCCTCGCCGATGCCTGGTCTTCGGTGACGATCCCTTTGGAGGAGTAGCAGGTGCGGGCCGTGGCGACCACGTTCTCGAACGGCCTCGCGAAGGCGTTGACGAGGCGAACCCGAGGCGCAGGAGAGGAGAAGGAGAAAGGTATTTCCGAGTGGGGGAGAGACGACATGCTTGAGCCGATTATCGCCCAAGCGCCGGTTTCGTGCCGCGCGCGTTCGACGCGGGATCGGCGCTCTCCGCAAGGCCGGAATCTGGAGGCGCGGAGAAACGTTGCCAGAGCTCGGAAACGGAGTACGCTTCTCAGTCCTAGCGCCAGCGCCAGCGCCCGGAACGCCATGCACCTGCCCATCTACCTCGACAATCACGCGACGACGCCCCTCGATCCGCGGGTGCTCGAAGCGATGATGCCGTATTTCACCGGCGCCTTCGGAAACGCCGGCTCGCGGAGCCACGTCTTCGGCTGGGAGGCGGAAGCGGCGGTGTCCGAGGCGCGCCACCAGGTCGCCGCGGCGATGAACGCGCCGGACAAGGCGATCGTCTTTACGAGCGGAGCCACCGAGTCCGACAACCTCGCGATCTTCGGGGTCGCCCGCGCCTACCGCGCCAAGGGGAACCACGTGGTCACGGGCAAGACGGAGCACCACGCCGTGATGGACGTCTGCCAGGCGCTCGAGAAGGAGGGATTCCGCGTCACGTGGCTCGACCCGGATCGGACCGGGCGGATTTCGGCCGACGCCGTGCGCGCCGTGCTGACGGACGAGACCGTGCTCGTGACCCTGATGTTCGCGAACAACGAGATCGGGACGCTTCACCCCGCCGCCGAGATCGGGGCCGTCTGCCGGGACCGCGGCGTCCTCTTCCACACCGATGCGGTCCAGGGTTTCGGGAAGGTGCCCTTCGACGTCGAGCGGATGAACGTGGATCTGGCGTCCGTCTCGGCGCACAAGATCTACGGACCGAAGGGCGCCGGCGCCCTCTACGTGCGCGCCCGCAACCCGAGAGTCCGGCTGGCGCCGCTTTTCTTCGGCGGCGGGCAGGAGCGCGGGCTCCGGTCCGGCACGCTGAACGTGCCCGGTATCGTCGGGTTCGGCCGGGCCGCCACGATCGCCGTCGCGGAGCTCGAGGGGGAAGCGCGCCGGCTCCGGCTGCTGCGGGACAGGCTCTCCCGCGGAATCTTCGCCGCGATCCCCGACGTCACGCTGAATGGCGCGCCGCTTCCCAGGCTCGACGAAGAGGGCAACCTGGCCCCGGGAGAAGAAGAGGCGCGGCTGCCCGGGAATCTGAACCTCTCCTTCGCCGGGGTCGAGGGCGAGGCTCTCCTGATGGGGATGAAGGACGTCGCCGTCTCCTCGGGCTCCGCCTGCACGTCGGCCTCTCTCGAACCCTCCCACGTCTTGAGAGCGGTCGGGGTGCCCGACGACCTGGCGCACGCGTCGATTCGGTTCGGCCTCGGCCGCTTCACGACGGCGGAGGAGATCGATTTCGCGATCGGCGCAACCGCCGCCGCGGTCCGCCGCCTGCGCGAGCTGTCGCCTCTGCGGCCCGCCGGGACGACCGCGCCGGCGGCCGGGTCGTCCTAGTCCCGGGCCGTTTCCCGCGTCCGCACGACGTACGAGACACGAAATAAGCGCCATGCTCACGGACCTCGTCCGAAGCTTCCCCTCCTACACGGACCTTCAGGAACGGTTCCGCCGCGGCAAGCGGCCGGTCGTCGCCGGCGGGGCGGGCGCGATCCCTGCGATCCTGCTGGCCGCGCTTTCCAGGGATCTCGAACGGCCGTTCGCGATCGTGGTGCCGGACGAGAAGGTGTCCGCGTCGCTCACGGCCGATCTCGCCGCCGCGGGGCTGACGGGAGTGTTCCACGCGCCCGCGCCGACTCTCACTCCTTACCAGCGCATCCCTCCCTCCTTGAAGTCGCGCCGCGACGAGTTCGGCCTCCTCTCGGCGCTTCAGGACCCGCCGGCCGTGCGCGCCGTCGTGCTACCGGCGCGCGCGCTCTTCACGCGGCTTCCGTCCCCTCCCGACTTCGCGCGTCTCCTTCTTCCGCTTTCCGAAGGGGAGGAGATCTCCCTGCCGCGCTTTCTCGCCCGCCTGACGGCCGTCGGGTATCGGCGCTGCGATCTCGTCGTCGAGACGGGGGATCTCGCCGTCCGAGGCGGGCTCTTCGACGTCTTCGCGCCGGACCGCGATCTGCCGGTGCGCGTGGAGCTCGACGGCGACCGCGTCTCCTCGATCCGCGTGTTCGACCCGGACACGCAGCGCTCCCGCGAGCGGCTCCCCGCGGTTGTCCTGCCGCCGTTCGCGACGTCGCGCGAGTCCGACGAGGAGCGGGGAATGCTGACGGAGCGTCTCGGCCGGCTTCCCTCCGAAGTCGAGCGGGTCGTGTTCGCCCCGGCGGTCTCGTCGATGCCGGCCGGGTGGCTCGATCACGCGCCGGGCGCGGCGCTCGCCGTGCTGGAGCCCGCGTCGGTCGAGGAGGAAATCGCTTCCTTCGCACAGCGGCTCGCGAGCGACCGGGACTCGGACCGCGATCCCTTCGCGCCGGAAGAGCTGGTCCTCTCGATCGACCGCATCCGCGAGAGGCTCGCCGACGCGGCATTGACCTTCGACCGCGTCGGGCTTTCTGCAGCCGCAGCCGGAACAAAAGGCGGCGCGCTGCTTCGGCTTCCGGCCGAGGCGATCCCGGGCCACGCCGGACGCACGCGCGAGGCCGCGGAGGAGATCGCGCGCGCGATCGAGAACGGCGAGGAGGCCTTCGTGGCGGTCCGGCCGACGGGAGGCCAGGAGAAACTGCGCCGCTTCGCGCTCGAGTACGGGCTGCACGTCTCCTCCGAGCGGCGGCCAGGCGTCATCGTCTCCATCCCCGCGGAGATCTCCGGCGGTTTCCGGATGCGCGAGCCGCGCCTCTCCGTCTACTCCGAGAGCGAGATCTTCGGCGAGGAGAAGGCGGTCTCGACGTCGCGGCGCCGCCCCTCCGAAGCCTTCCTGTCCGATCTGCGGGACTTGAAGCTCGGCGACGCGGTGGTGCACCGCGACTACGGGATCGGAGTCTTTCGCGGCCTGACTCGCGTGCCGGTCGAAGGCGAAGAGCGGGAGTTCATGGAAATCGGGTACGCGGACGAGAAACGCCTGCTCCTGCCCGTCGAGCGTTTCGATCTGGTCCAGAAGTTCTCGGGCCTCGAAGGCGTCGAGCCGGCGCTCGACAAGCTGGGCTCCGCGGGCTGGGCGAAACGCAAGGACTCCGTCAAGAAGGCGATGCGGGACATGACGGACCAGCTGCTGAAGCTCTATGCCCGGCGCAGCCTCGCGGACGGATTCGCCTTCTCGAAGGACTCTCCCTGGCAGAAGGAGTTCGAGGACGCCTTCGAGTACGTCGAGACGCCCGATCAGGCGCAGGCGATCGCGGATGTCAAACGCGACATGCAGTCGAGCAAGCCGATGGACCGCCTGCTCTGCGGAGACGTCGGCTATGGGAAAACGGAGGTGGCGATGCGCGCCGCCTTCAAGGGCGTGCTGGACGGCAAGCAGGTCGCCGTCCTGGCGCCCACGACGATCCTCGCCGACCAGCACTTTCACACCTTTCAGAGACGCTTCGCGGCCTTCCCCGTCTCGATCGATCTCCTTTCGCGCTTTCGCTCGAGGACGGAGCAGAAGGAGATCTTGAAGAGGGTCGCGGACGGGACCGTCGACATTCTGATCGCGACGCACCGGATGCTCGGGAAGGATCTCGCCTTCCGGGACCTGGGCCTTCTGATCGTGGACGAGGAGCAGCGGTTCGGGGTCGCTCAGAAGGAACGGCTGAAGGAGTGGAAGACCTCGATCGACGTGCTCTCCATGTCGGCGACCCCGATCCCGCGCTCGCTCCACCTCTCTCTCTCGGGGCTTCGGGACCTCTCGATCATCGAAACGCCTCCGCGCGACCGCCTCGCGATCGAAACCCAGGTGGCGCCGCGCAAGCCGGAGGTCATCCGCGAGGCGATCGAGGCGGAGCTCGAACGGGGCGGTCAGGTCTTCTTCGTCCACAACCGCGTCGAATCGATCGGCCGTGTGCGGGAAGAGCTCGAGGCTCTCCTGCCGAAGCTGCGAATCGCGGTCGCGCACGGCGCGATGCGGGAACACGAGCTCGAAAAGGCGATGCTCCGCTTCACTTCGCGGGAGGCGGACCTGCTGCTCGCGACCACGATCATCGAGAACGGGCTCGACATCCCGTCGGCCAACACGATCCTGATCGACCGCGCCGAGTCGTACGGGCTCGCCCAGCTCTACCAGCTTCGCGGCCGCGTCGGCCGCAGCGACAAGCCCGCCTCGGCGTTTCTCCTGGTCCACGAGACCGCCGCGCTCTCGGACACCGCGCGGCGCCGCCTCGCGTCCATTCAGGAGTTCTGCGACCTCGGCGCGGGGTTCCGCATCGCAGCGAAAGACCTCGAGATCCGCGGGTCGGGGAACATCCTCGGCGGCGAGCAGTCCGGGCAGATCGCTTCGGTGGGCTTCGAAACGTACCTGTCGCTTCTCGAAGAATCGATCCGGGAGATCCAGGGAGAGCCGGCCGTGCCGGAGCGCTCGATCACGCTCTCCCTGGGTCTCGATCTGACGATCCCGCCTTCGTACGTGGCCGACGAGAACTGGCGGATGATGATCTACAAGAAGATCGCGCGCGCGAAGAGCGATTCCGAGCTCGAGGAGACGGAGCGCGAGATCGCGGACCGCTTCGGCGAGCCTCCGCAAGCCGTGCGGCGGCTGGTCGCGTATGCCCAGCTTCGGTCTCGCGCCGAGCGAGCGGGAGTGACCTCTCTGACGCGTCAGGCGGGGAAGGTGCACGTTCGCTTCGCCGAGGACGCCCGAGTCGACGGCGGCCGGCTGCTCGAGCTCGTGCGCCAGACCGGCGG
>DATNMZ010000071.1:0-8278 GCA_035602095.1 Thermoanaerobaculia bacterium | reverse complement strand
CGAGCTCGCGGCGGCGGGAGATCGCCATTCGTTCGGCCCTCGGCGCGGGCCGGCTGCGGGTCGCGCGGCTCTTCCTCGCCGAGGCGCTGATCCTCGCGGCCGCCGGCGGTGCTGCGGGAGTCGCCGCCGCGGCCTGGATTCTCCAGGCGCTTCTCCGGCTCGCGCCGGCGCAGCTACCCCGGTTCGAGTCGGTGCGCATCGACGGTGCCGTGCTGCTGTTTTCGTGCGTGGTATCGCTCATCGCCGGCGTGCTCTTCGGTCTCGTCCCCGCTCTGCGAATGAGCCGGCGGGATCCCCAGGCCGCGCTCAAGGACGGCGGCGGCACCGGTCGAGGCCGCTCGGCGCGGGCGGCCGGCCTGCTCGTCGTGTTCGACGCCGCGATCGCGTTCCTGCTCGTGTTCGGCGCCGGTCTGTTCGTCAAGAGCACCGCCCGACTCCTCCACGTCGATCCGGGATTCCTCGCGGAGCGCGTCGTCAAGGCGGAGATCGACCTTTCGGGCCCCCGTTACAACGACGATGCGCCGGTGGTGGCGTTCTACGACCGGGTGCTCGACCGCGTTCGGGCCATTCCCGGAGTCGTCGCCGCGGGCGCCGTGAGCCAGCTTCCGCTCGGCGGAAACACGGACAGCTATGGCATCCACATCCTCGAAAAGCCTTCGGCGAATCCGGAAAACGATCCCTCCGCGGATCGGTACGGAGCGAGCCCGGACTACCTGCGGGTGATGGGGATCCCCGTTCGACGCGGCCGGGGGTTCACGTCGGAGGATCGAGCCGGCTCCCGTCCGGTCATCCTGATCAACGAGACCTTCGCGCGTCTCTCTTTCCCGGGCGAGGACCCGATCGGAAAACAGATCCGCGTCGGCGATCGCCCGCCGAAGACGATCGTCGGAATCGTGGGAGATGTCCGCCACTCGACCCTCGAGACCCCGCCGGGCCGCCAGATCTACGTTCCCGCGTCCCAGTGGGCGGACAATTCCATGATCCTGGTGGTTCAAACGGCGGGAGACACCGCGGCCCTTGCCGGCGCCCTGCGTTCCGCCATCCATTCGGTCGATCCCGATCAGCCCGTCGGTCACATCGCGACGCTCGAGAGAGTCATCGAAGATTCCGCCGCGACGCGCCGGTTCTCGATGAAACTCCTCGCCGGATTCGCCGTTCTCGCGACGCTTCTGGCCGCGGTGGGGATCTTCGGCGTCGTCTCCGGATCCGTCGCCCGCAGGACCCGCGAGATCGGAATCCGCATGGCGCTCGGGGCGGGCCGGCGTTCGATCCTTCGCCTCGTCACGGGGCGGGCCGTCGGGCTCGCGCTCGTGGGAGTCGTCGCCGGAACGGTCGGCGCGCTCCTGCTCGGACGCACTCTCCGCGCGCTCCTCTTCGACGTCGCTCCGACGGATCCGGCCGTGCTGGCAGCCGGCGCGGCCGCGGTGGCCGCCGTTTCGCTCCTGGCGAGCCTGCTTCCCGCGCGCCGCGCGACGCGCGTGGATCCCCTGATCGCGCTGCGAGAGGAGTGATGAAGAACCCCGGTCCGGACGGGAAGGTCATCCAGCTGCGGAACCTGGAGAAGAGCTTCTCGTCCGGGGCGGCGCAGACTTTCGTCCTGCGGCGCATCCAGCTCGACATCGCGGAAGGCGAGTTCGTCACGATCATGGGACCGTCGGGGGCGGGGAAGAGCACGCTTCTCTCGATCCTCGGGCTTCTCGATCAGAGCTGGACGGGCGAGTACGACCTGCTCGGAACCCCCGTTCACTCCTTGAAGCCCCGGGATCGCATCGAGCTCGCCAAGAAGAACATCGGGTTCGTCTTTCAGCAGTACCACCTTCTCGACAACCTGACGGTGCGGGAGAACCTCGACATTCCGCTCTCCTACCGCAACATGAAGGGCGGCGAGCGGGCATCGGCTGTCGCCGACACTCTCGACCGCTTCCAGATCGTCGGCAAGAAGGAACTCTTTCCCAACCAGCTCTCCGGGGGTCAGCAACAGCTCGTCGGCGTGGCGCGGGCGCTGATTGCGAAGCCGAAGCTTCTCCTCGCCGACGAGCCGACCGGGAACCTCCACTCCGACCAGGCGCGCGAGATCATGCGTCTTTTCAAATCGCTCAACGAGGCAGGAACGACGATCGTGCAGGTCACGCACTCCGAAGAAAACGCGACGTACGGAAATCGGATCGTGCGTCTGCGCGACGGCTGGATCGTCGACGACTGAGGCGGAATGCCACCGCGCGGCACCGTCGGATAAGCTTTCGCCGTGCGCCCCACCTCGGCCCGGGTCCTGATCGCGGACGATCAGCCCGACGTCTTCGAGGCCCTGCGGTTGCTTCTGAAGGGAGAAGGGCTCGAGTGCGAGACGGTCTCTTCCCCCGCCGCACTGCTCGCCGCCGTCAACGCGGGAGAGTTCGATGCGGTGCTCATGGACTTGAACTACGCGCGCGACACAACGTCGGGAGAAGAGGGCCTGGATCTGCTCGCGCGGATTCCGGACATCGACCCGACCCTGCCGATTGTCGTGATGACAGCCTGGGGAACCGTCGACCTCGCCGTCGAGGCGATGCGGCGGGGAGCGCGTGATTTCGTTCAGAAGCCGTGGGAGAACAACCGCCTGCTCGCCACGCTCCGCACGCAGATCGCTCTCGGACGGGCGCTCCGGAAGGGACAGCGGCTCGAGGCCGAGAACCGGATCCTCCGCCACGAATCCGCCGGCCCTTCGGTCATCGCGGAGTCCGCGGCGATGCGCCCCGTCCTGGAGCTCGTCGCGCGAGTGGGGCCGTCGGACGCGAACGTCCTCATCACGGGAGAGAACGGCGCCGGAAAAGGCGTCATCGCGCGCGCCCTCCATGCATCGTCGAGGCGCGCTTCGCGCCCGCTCGTGTCCTTGAATGCCGGCGGGATCTCGGAGGGCGTTTTCGAGAGCGAGCTCTTCGGGCACGTGAAGGGCGCCTTCACCGACGCGCGCTCCGATCGCGTGGGTCGATTCGAGCTCGCCGATGGCGGAACGCTCTTCCTGGACGAAATCTCGAACGTCCCGGCGAGCCAGCAGGCGAAGCTCCTTCGGGTGCTCGAGACCGGAGAGTTCGAGCGGCTCGGGTCATCGCGGACGCGCCGGGTCGACGTGCGCATCCTGACCGCGACGAACGCCAACCTCCCTGCGGAAGTGGCCGCGGGGCGTTTCCGGCAGGACCTTCTCTTCCGATTGAACACGATCGAGATTGCCGTTCCGCCCCTCCGCGAACGGCGCGAAGACATTCCCGCGCTCGGCCAGCACTTTCTCCGCCTCCACGCGCAGCGCTATCGCAAGGGACCTCTCGCGTTCGACGCCGCGGCGCTGAAGGCGCTCCTGGACCACCCGTGGCCGGGCAATGTCCGCGAGCTCGACCACGCCGTCGAGCGCGCCGCGCTCCTCGCACAGGGCGAGACCGTCCACGCCGCCGACCTCGGCCTCCGGCGCGACGCCGGCGCGGCGATGCCGCTCGACGAGATGAGCCTGGAAGACGTCGAGGGGGTCCTGATCCAGAAGGCGATGGTCCGCTACGGAGGCAACGTCAGTCACGCGGCGCGCGCGCTCGGGCTGTCCCGCAGCTCGCTCTACCGGCGGCTCGAGAAGCACGGCCACTGAGGACGCGGGGTGGCGACGAAGAAAATCTCGCTCGAGCGCCGCGTCCTCCTTCTCGCCCTTCTCGCGGCGCTGCCGGGCTCCGCCGCCGCCATGGTCCTGCTCTGGACGGGGAACTACTCCTTGCGGCTCCAGTGGACTCTGACCATCCTCGTCATCGCCTGGTGGCTCGCCGTCTCGAGCGCGCTTCTCGAACGGATCGTGACGCCGCTCCAGACAGTGTCCAACCTGCTCGCCGCGATGCGCGAGGGCGACTTCTCGATCCGGGCGCGCGGGGGCCGGCCGGACGACGCGCTCGGGGAAGTCCTGATCGAGGTGAACGCGCTCACGGAAACCCTCCGCCACCAGCGGCTCGGCGCGCTCGAAGCGACCGCGCTCCTGCGCAAGGTGATGGCGGAGATCGACGTGGCGGTGTTCGCGTTCGACGCGCAGCGAACCTTGAAGCTGACGAACCGCTTCGGGGAGCGCCTGCTCGGCCAACCCGAGCCGCGGCTGCTCGGCCGGAGCGCCGCGGAGCTCGGCCTCGAAATCTTCCTCCAGGCGGATTCCGCGCGGATCGCGGACGCGGCGTTCCCCGGCGGCAGCGGCCGGTGGGAGGTGCGGCGGAGCACGTTCCGGCAGGGCGGACTGCCGCACCACCTCCTCGTGCTTGCCGACGTGAGCCAGCCTTTGCGCGAGCAGGAGCGCCAGGCGTGGCAGCGCCTGATCCGCGTCCTCGGCCACGAGCTCAACAACTCCCTGGCGCCGATCCAGTCGCTCGCCGGCAGCCTCGAGAGTCTCGTCGCCCGCGAGGACAGACCCGCGGACTGGCGAGAGGACATGCGGCGGGGTCTCGGGATCATCTCCGCCCGCGCGGAGGCGCTCTCCCGCTTCACGGGGGCGTACGCCAGGCTGGCGCGCCTTCCGCCGCCGCACCCGGCGCCCGTCGAGCTCGGCGCGCTCCTCGCCCGTGTCGCCGCTCTGGAGACCCGACTCCCCATCCGGATCCAGCCGGGCGCGCCGCTCACCGTCGCTGCGGATGCGGATCAGCTCGAGCAGCTCTTGATCAACCTGCTGCGCAACGCGGCCGACGCCGCCCTCGAGACGAACGGGACCGTCGAAGCGGGCTGGTCGCGGTTGAACGGGTCGCCCGGCCGCGCCGAGGTCTGGGTCGTGGATGGCGGACCGGGAGTCTCGAACAGCGCCAACCTCTTCGTCCCTTTCTTCACGACGAAGCCGCAGGGCTCCGGCATCGGCCTCGTGCTGAGCCGCCAGATCGCCGAGGCGCACGGCGGCACTCTGACTCTCGAAAACCGGACGCCCGCGACCGGTTGCGTCGCGCGGCTGCGGCTGCCGCTGGCGTGACCGTCAGATTTGAGCTGATGCTCCTGTACTACTCGTATCGCAACGCCACCGTAGGTTCGATCCGGGATGCTCTTCGCGCGGGAACGTAGGCCGCCAGCATGGTCACCAGAACCATCGCCGGCACGACGACGAGATAAACCGTCATGTCGACCCCGCCGGCATTGAACAACATGGAATTCATGAGCCGCTCGAGAGCAAAGCCCATCGCGAGCCCGAATCCGGTTCCGATTCCCACGAGGACCAGGCCCTTGCGCATCATCAGGCGAAGCACATCCCGGGGTCTCGCGCCGATGGCCATGCGGATGCCGATCTCGCGGGTTCTGCGGGCCACGTTGTACGCCATCACACCGTACAGACCGGCGATGGCGAGCAGGAGGCCCACCACGCCGAGGGTGCCGACCAGCTCGACCGCCACCCGCGGCCCGTCCACCGTGGCATACCGCCAGAGGTCCTCGTAACTCCGGGTCTCGGACATCGGCATGTTTGCATCGAGCGTCCGGACGACGTCCTTCACGGGCTCCACGAGTTGCAGCGGATCGCCGGTCGAGCGCAGCAGCAGGACCATTCGCGCGACAGGGTGCTGGGCGAGCGGCATATAAACGAAGTCGATCCCCCGATCGAAGCTGTCGCGATACTTGATCGTCCGGGCGATGCCCACGATCTCGACCGGCGTGCCGGTGGCGCTATCGAGCCGGATGCGCTTGCCCACGGCGTCGGAGTTCGGCCAATAGTGTTTCGCGAGGTGCTCATTCACGACGGCGACACGCGGACCGTTCGCGGTATCGGAAGCCCGGAAGCCGCGGCCACGCAGGATCGGCACCTCCATCGTCTCGAAGGACCCTTCGTCGACCGTGTCCATCGCCGACGTGAGGTTCTCCCGATCGCGCGGCATCTGAAAACCGTCCGGCACGAAGGCGAGGAGGTCGAAGTCGTCCAGCGAGAGCGGAGGGTTCTGCGTGAGAGCCGCGCTCCGAACTCCGGATATTTCTCGTGCGCGTTCCGTCAGAAGCCTGTAGAACTGCTGCGTCTGAGCCGTGTCGTACTGCACCAGACGCGGATCGAACCGGACCATCAACAGGTGATCTTTCGCGAACCCGGTCCACTCGCCGATGCTGTGCTGGAAACCCCGGAACATCAGGAAGGATGCCGCGAGGAGCATCAGGGACATGGCGACCTGTGCCACCACCAGCGCATTCCGGCCCCACAGGCGCTTGCGTCCGTGTCCGGGATCGTCCCCCTCGGCCGACTTGAGTCCGTTCACGAGGTCCGTGCGCGTGCTCTGTAACGCCGGCACCAGGCCGCAGAAAAGCGCGCTCAAGACGGACAGGGAGAGGCACACCATGAGAACGCGCATGTCCATTCGGAACGGGATCTTGATCGGCAACTCGGTTGGAATCGTGAAGCTGGTCATGAACCCGATGCCGGCGTACCCGACGAGGATTCCGCCCAGTCCGCCGAGCAACGCGAGGACCAGGCTCTCCGTCAAGAGCAGCCGGATCAGGCGGATACGCCCGGCGCCGATCGCCAGGCGTATGGCGATCTCGCGCGTTCGGGTGCGGGCGCGGCTCAGGAGGAGTCCCGCGGCGTTGGTGCACGCCACCAGAAGCACCGCCAGCGCGAGGATCGTGAAGATCAGGCTGAATTTCCAGTTGATGTCGTCGTCCCGGGTCCGCATTTCGAACTGGGTGCGGACCCCCGCGCCGCGGTCGCGATTGAGCTTCGGGTAGTCGCGTTCGAAGCCTCGCGCGAGGAGGGCGAGCTCGTTTCGCGCCTGCCGCAGCGTCGTCCCCGCCTTCCGGCGCGCCTTCACGGTCAACCCCCGGTCATCGCGGTCCACGAAGAAGTGCTTCTGCGGGTTGGTCGAGAAAGCCCCCGCCATCGCCAGCGGCATGTAGAAGTCGGGGCGGGCGAATATGTACATTCCGGGGAACGTGTCCGGAGCGACGCCGATCACGGTGAAGTCCACGCCGTTCAAACGGATGATTCGGCCGACGACGGAAGGATCGCTAGCGAACTCGCGCTTCCAGAAGTCCGGTGAGAGAACCGCCACGGCATCGCGACCGGGGACTTTGTCTTCGTCGTCCCGAAAACCGCGTCCCAGTCGCGGTTCCACGCCGAGCACACGGAAGTAGTTCCCGGAGACCAGCAATCCGGCCCGGACCTGGGGCGTGGCTCCACGTTCGGCGCTGAAACCGACCCCCTCCGGAGACGCGTTGGCGATCACGCCCTCGTAGCTCTTCGTGTGATCGCGGATGTCCAGGTACTCGCGATAGGAGAAGGAGTCGATGCTCTTCTCGCGGAAGGTACTCACCAGAGTCACCACGTCGCCCGGGTGCGGTACGGGGTACGGCCTGAAGACCAGCGCATCGAGCATGCTGAACGGCGTTGCGGTCATCCCGATCCCAAGCGCGAGCGTGACCACCACGAACGCAGTCAGCCCGGGCGTGCGGCGCAGGCTTCGGATCGCGTAGCGCACGTCGTCGAGGAAATCCGTCAACCAATGAATTCGTCGCATGTCTCGCATTTCCTCTCTCCGCTGTTCCAGTCCGCCCATCGCGCGCATGGCCCGGGAACGCGCCTCATCGGGGGAAAGCCCCTCGGCGATGCCTTCCTCGATCCTCTTGTCCAGGTGGAACTGAAGCTCCTCATCGAGCTCCTGGTCCACCCTGCGGCGGCGAAGAATGGATCTGAGCCGTAACGGGGCCGTGAACCACCAGTGTTCCAGTCGCATGGATTTCTAGGCCTCTGAAAGCTGGACGACGTACGAGATGGCGGACGACAGCCGCTGCCAGTTCGCGGCCTCCGATTCGAGTTCTTTTCTGCCCAGGCGAGTGAGCGCGTAAAACTTCGCCCGCCGGTTGTTTTCGGTCTGCTTCCACTCGGCCTCGATCCAGCCTTCCTGCTCCAACTTGTGCAAAGCCGGGTAGAGGGATCCTTCGCTGACCTGCAGCACATCTCCCGAGATGGATCTCAGACGAAGACTGATGGCCCACCCGTGCAGAGGCTCCAGCGCCAGGATTTTCAGAAGAAGCAGATCGAGGGTGCCTTGCACGAGGTCGTTCGGTTTACTCATATCGGTTTCCTAGGGGAGTCTACGGCATCTCCTCTCGGTAAGCAAGGGGACCCGGGGAACCCGGGGGTCAGACCCGAAATGCTGGTTTGTTTAGAACTGACGATGCCGGTGGGTTATGAGGACTCTCTGAAAGTGGACTGGCGTAGAAAAGACCTGCAAATGTGCGATTGCTCGAGGTGTTCGAATCGTCGATTCCCGTCTCCTGTAGACGCGAGATCGCCCGACGTTCGCCCGACCCGTAGATGCTCAGCTCC
>DATNMZ010000070.1:0-3446 GCA_035602095.1 Thermoanaerobaculia bacterium | reverse complement strand
CCCGCCACGCCGAGGACCGTGTGTCCGACAATCCCGCCCGATCGGGACTCGCGGAAGCGATCGCGCCCCTGACCGGCTCCAGCATCTCCACCATCATCATTTTTTTCCCGTTCGCGCTCCTGTCGGGCGTGGCGGGGGCGTTCTTCCGACCGCTCGCCTTCACGATGGCGGCTGCGCTCGCGGTCTCGTACTTCCTCTCGGCGCTCGCCGTTCCCGCCGCCGCGCAGAGTCTCCGGGTCGGTTTGAATGCCCGGCCGGCGCGAAAGAAGCGGGAGCCGAGAATCGCCCGTTTTTTCATCCGGCATCCTTCCGTCGCCGTCGGGGTCACGGTCGCCCTGCTCGTCGGAGGATGGTTCCTCTACAAGGGGATCGGCTCGGATTTTCTCCCGGGCATGGACGAGGGATCGATCATCCTCGACTACTGGACCCCCCCGGGAACGTCGCTGAGCGATACCAACCAGATGCTCGATCATGTCGAGAAAATCATCAGCGCTCTTCCCGACGTCGAGAACTATTCCCGCCGGACCGGCGAACAGCTCGGGTTCTTCATCACGGAGCCCAATCGCGGGGACTACGTCATCCGTCTGAAGCCGCGGGGAAAACGCCGGGGAGTCGAAGCAGTGATCGATGACCTGCGAACCAGGATTGCCGCGGCGCAGCCGGCAATTCACATCGATTTCGGCCAGCTTCTCGAAGACAACATTGGCGACCTGGCCGGCGGAGTGCCCCAGCCGATCGACGTCAAGATCTATGGCGAGGACCAGGCTCTGCTCCAGGAGAAGGCGAACACCGCCGCGCAGATTCTGCGGAACGTCTCCGGGGTGGAAGACGTGTTCAACGGCATAACCGTTGCCGGGCCGAAACTGACGGTCAACGCGATTCCCGAAGCGCTGCCCCGGTTTGGCGTCTCGGCGGAGAGCCTCCGCGCCGAGGTGGAGCCCGCGCTCGGGGGGACCGTGGCCGGAAACTTGCGAATCCGGGAACGTCTCTACAACATTCGGGTGTTTTCGAGGCGAACGCCGGACATCCGCGCTCTCTCGCAGCTTCCGATTCAGACGCCGTCCGGCGCCATCGTCCCCCTCTCCTTACTCGCCACCGTGTCCACCGGGGCTCCCGAAGTCGAAATCCAGCGAGAGAACCTTCGGACGTACCTGGGCGTGACCGCCCGCCTGTCGGGACGGAGCCTCGGCAGCGCGATGACGGAGATCCGGAACAAGCTCGCGAGCGGCCTGTCTCTCCCCTCCCGGATGTCGCTCGGATTCGGCGGCCTCTACGAACAGCAGCAGAACTCGTTCAAGGGGCTGCTCGGGGTTCTGTTCGGGGGTCTGCTCCTGGTTGCCGTCATTCTGCTGTTCGAATTCGGGGATTGGCGGGCTCCCTTTCTGACCGTGATCATGGCGCTGACGGTGCTCACGAGCGTGCTGGGCTCGCTCATCGTCACCGGGATGACCCTCAACATCTCGAGCTTCGTGGGGGCGATCATGATGGTGGGCATCGTCGGCGAGAAGGCCGTATTCCTCATTCACGATGCGCGCGAGGCGCTCCGCAAAGGGATGCCGGTTCGGGAGGCCTGGGCGGAGGCGTCGCGAAAGCGCGTGCGGGCCGTGATGATGACGATCTTCGCGACCGCGTTCGCGCTCGCGCCGCTCGCCGTCGCGCTCGGCGAGGGTTCCCAGCTTCAGCAGCCTCTCGCGATCGCGGTGATCGGCGGATTCATCCTTTCGAGCCCCCTGGTGCTCCTGATTCTTCCCTCGCTCTATTGCTGGCTCGATCCGCGCGGGCGGCTTGGCGGCCGCCCGATGCCGTAGGAGGGCGATACCGCTCTCCGCAGGCCGGAGCCGGGCTCGATTCGTGCAGGGAAAAAGATCGAGATGCCTTCCGCGCTCCCCTCTCCGCCTCTCTGGGTCTCTCGGCCAACCCCGGGAGAGGATTTTTCGCCGGCCTGCGATTCGACTCCAGCGCCCGGCAGCGAGCCTCTGATCCTCGTGGTGGAGGACGACCCGGCGCTCCGCGGAGGCCTTTGCGAGTTCCTGAAAGACTACGGATTCCGGGCCGTGGGAGCGTCGAACGGGTTGCACGCCCTCGCGCAGCTGGAGTCTCTGGGCCGGCCGGATCTGATCATCCTCGATCTCATGATGCCCGTGATGAACGGATGGGACTTCCACGCGCGGTTGAAGGCGGACGCTTCCCTGCGAAGCGTGCCGGTGCTGATCTTGAGCTCCTACGCGAAGCGCGAGAGCCAGGCGGGGCCGCAGGACGTCGACGCCGCCCTCCCGAAGCCGGTCCCGATGGACGACCTGCTCGAGTTTGTTCGGCGCCTCACGGTCCGCATGAATCACTGAGAGAGATAGCTGTCAGCTGTCAGCTGTCAGCTGTCGCCATGCGCGGGGGCCTGAGGACGTCACACTTTCTACACCTTGGCCCCGTGGCGAAGGGTTATCCGCCCGCACTCGCGATCCACTCTTCGAAAAGCACGCGTCCCGACTCTTCTTCTTCCAGGGTGAGGAGGCGGCTTCCGTCCGGCGCGCGATCGGAAAGCCGGGCGCGAACTTGGCCGACCTCGATCCGGCGGACCAGAGCGGGAGCGAAGCGGTCCGGCGCGAGAGAGACCAGGATCTCGCCGCTCGGATGCATCGCGTGCACCCGCCTAGTCCCGTCATACTCAGTCTCGAGGCGGCACCAGAGATATTCCATCGCCCGGCCGTCCCTCCCGGTCAAGCCGGCATGGGAACCGGTCCCGCCGGCGCCTCGCCGTAGAATCCGGAGCGGGTCAGCATGGCGGCGATCTCTCCGGGGGCGGCGCCCAGTTTCGCCGCCCCGGCCAGCAGCGGCCCGGCCTCCACCGGATGCCAGTTCCTGCGGCCGGTGTCCGAAAACCCCGCGACGTCGAGCGGCTCGATCGCTTCGAGAACGCCCGCCAGGATCCGGCCCCGGTCTCGCGTCATCGTGCCGCGGGCGCTCGCCTCGACGACGGCGGCGCAGCACGACTGGAGCGCGGGCCCGAACGCGGGATGATCCCGCGAGAGGAATGCGCCGCGGCGGCGCTCTCCCCCGAACAGCCGGCGGAGAAGCTCCGCATGAATCGACGCGGCGAAGTAGAGAAGGCTGAGCCTCGAGAAGAGCTCGAAATCGCCGTACGCCGCGGCGAGGGCCGCGACCAGCATCGCGGCCGTGTCCGCGTCGAAAAGCGTCGCCTCGCCGCAAACCGCGAGGGCACGCGTCCATCCGGGTCTTCCCCACTCGTTCTCGACGGCGCCGGCGAGACGCTCGATCCCGAGCAGCGTCAAGGGAATTCCGGTCGACAGCATCGGATCGACGAACGCGGCGGCGGAAGGCAGAAGAATCCAGTCCGGGCCGGCCGCGGACGCGGCTCGAAATGGGAGCGCGGGCGCGTGCACGAAGGGCCGCGCGGCCGAGGCTCTCGCAAACTGCTCCCCGATCGAGGG
>DATNMZ010000069.1:0-3021 GCA_035602095.1 Thermoanaerobaculia bacterium | reverse complement strand
CGCAGGCGGAGACCCTTCGCCGCGGCCGGAGCGAGACGATGGCGCGCCGACTGACGAAGAAAGGCGAGGAACCCGTCTCGGCAACGCAGCTCCGCAAGGGGGACCGCGTCGTCGTCGAGACCGGGCAGGTCATTCCGGGCGACGGCACCGTGGTCGAGGGAATCGCGTCCGTCGACGAGTCGGGCATTACGGGCGAGTCGGCGCCCGTCATCCGCGAAGCGGGCGGAGACCGGTCGGCCGTGACGGGCGGCACGCGAGTGCTCTCGGATCGGATCGTCGTCGAGATCACGTCCAATCCGGGCGAGACGTTCATCGACCGCATGATCGCCCTCGTCGAGGGCGCGTCGCGGCAGAAGACCCCGAACGAGATCGCCCTTTCGATCCTCCTCGCCGGGCTGACGATCGTCTTCCTCGTCGCGACGGTGACGCTCCGTCCGTTCGCGGTCTACGCCGGGGGTTCGGCGCCGACGACCGTCCTGATCGCCCTTCTCGTCTGCCTGATCCCCACGACGATCGGCGGACTGCTCTCCGCCATCGGCATCGCCGGCATGGACCGCGTGCTCCAGCACAACGTTCTGGCCATGTCGGGCCGGTCCGTGGAGGCCGCGGGCGACGTCAATGTCCTCCTTCTCGACAAGACAGGAACGATCACCCTCGGGAACCGGCAGGCCACGGACTTCTTTCCCGCGCCGCACGTGCTTCCGGCCGAGCTCGGCGAGGCGTCGCAGCTGTCGTCGCTGGCCGATGAAACGCCCGAGGGGCGCTCGATCGTCGTCCTGGCCAAGGAGAGGTTCCAACTGCGCGGACGTCCGGTCGAAGGGATGACCTTCGTCGCGTTCTCCGCCACGACCCGGATGTCCGGAGTGGATTTTCAGGGCCGCCAGATCCGCAAGGGAGCCGGCGATTCCGTCATCGAGTGGATCCGGTCTCAGGGCGGGACGGTCGACCCGGTGGTCACGGATCTGCTAAACAAGATCTCGGCCGAAGGGGCAACCCCTCTCCTCGTCGCGACCGGCCAGCGCGCCCTGGGCGTGATCGCGCTTCGAGACGTCGTCAAAGCCGGCATGAAAGACCGATTCGACCGGCTGCGCGCGATGGGAATCCGCACGATCATGATCACGGGGGACAATCCGTTGACGGCGGCCGCGATCGCGCGCGAGGCCGGGGTGGACGACTTCCTCGCGCAGGCGACCCCCGAGCAGAAGCTCGCGCTCATTCGCAAGGAGCAGGAGGGCGGGAACCTCGTCGCCATGACTGGAGACGGGACCAACGACGCTCCCGCGCTCGCGCAGGCCGACGTCGGCGTGGCCATGAACACGGGAACTCAAGCCGCCCGGGAAGCGGGGAACATGGTGGACCTGGATTCCAACCCGACGAAGCTGATCGAGATCGTCGAGATCGGAAAGCAGCTCCTGATGACTCGCGGGTCGCTGACGACGTTCTCGATCGCGAACGACGTCGCCAAGTACTTCGCGATCCTCCCGGCGATGTTCGCCGCGACGTACCCCGCTTTGAACGCTTTGAACGTGATGCACCTCGGCAATCCCCGGTCGGCCATCCTCTCGGCCGTCATCTTCAACGCGTTGATCATCATCGCCCTGGTTCCTCTCGCGCTGCGGGGCGTCCGATACCGCCCGCTGGGCGCCGCGAAGATCCTGGCGCGCAATCTGTGGATCTATGGCGTCGGCGGAGTCCTCATCCCGTTTCTCGGCATCAAGATCATCGACTGGATCGTCCTGGCCCTGCACCTGGCGTGAGGAGGACATGAAGCTCGTCATCCGCTCGACTCTCTTCGTCGTCGTTTGGACCATCCTCCTCGGCGGCGTGTACCCCGCGGCCGTCACCGGCGTTTCCCGGCTCTTCTGGAGAGACAAGGCGGATGGATCGTTCGTGACCGACGGCCGCCGCATCGTCGGATCGGAGCTCATCGGCCAGAGCTTCCAGCGTCCGGAATACCTCCATCCCCGCCCCTCGGCGGCCGGCAAAGACGGTTACGACGCGACCGCCTCCGGGGGCCGGAACAAAGGGCCGATCGACGCCGACCTCGCGAAATCGGTAAGCGCGGCCATCACCGCCGCGCGGGCGGATCGGCCCGGCGATTCCCGCCCCGTGCCTGCGGATCTCGCCACGGCGTCCTCCTCCGGTCTCGACCCGCACATCTCGCCGGACGCGGCCGTCTGGCAGGCGCTGCGAATCGCGCGCGCCCGGGGAGTGACCGAAGATCAGGTCCTGGAGGTGATCCGGCGCAACACGGAGCCGCGGACCCTGATCCTCCTGGGCGAGCCGCGCGTCAACGTTCTCCGAACGAACCTCGCGCTCGACCGCGCGTTTCCGGGCCGCTGACCGCGTAGGATCGGAGCATGGCCCCGGAGGAAGGTCGCAGCTCGCCGGACACCTTTCTCCGCTTGATCGAGAAGTCGAAGCGGGGACGGCTCAAGATCTACATCGGACACGCGGCGGGCGTCGGAAAGACGTATCAGATGCTCGAGGACGCACACGCGCTCGTCGGGCGGGGAGTGGATCTGGTCGCGGGCATCCTGGAGACTCACGGCCGCGCCGAGACGGAGGAGAAGATCGCGGGTCTGCCCGTGCTGCCCCGCCGGAAGGTCTCGTACAAGGGGAAAGAGCTCGAGGAGATGGATCTGCCGGGGATCCTCGCCCGCAAGCCGGAGATCGTGCTCGTAGACGAGCTCGCCCACACGAACGTCCCCGGCGTCGAGAACGAGAAGCGGTACCAGGACGTCGAGGACATCCTGGTTGCCGGCATCTCGGTGATGACGACCGTGAACATCCAGCACTTCGAGTCGGTTCAGGAGATCGTGTCCCGCATCACCCACGTCGAGGTCCGCGAGCGCGTTCCGGACCGGTTGCTGCGCCAGGCGGATGCGATCGTCAACGTCGATCTCCCGTCCGAAGAGCTGCGGGACCGCCTCCGGGCCGGGAAGATCTACCCCGCCGACCGGGTCCCCGCCGCCCTCGAGAACTTCTTTCGGGAGGAGAACCTCGCTTCTTTGCGCGAGC
>DATNMZ010000068.1:0-5383 GCA_035602095.1 Thermoanaerobaculia bacterium | reverse complement strand
TCTTCAAGATCGCATACCTCGGGTCGCCCGGGGCGGTATCGGCCAGGAGCATCTGCGCGTAGGAGGAGAGGCCCGCGATCGGCGTATTGACCTCGTGGGCCACGCCGGCCGCGAGGACGCCCAGGGAGGCGAGCCTCTCGCGCTCCGCCAGCGCGCGCTCGGCCCGGAGGCGGTCGGTGACGTCGTCGACGAGGACGACCTTTCTTTCGGGGGCGCCCTGGAAGGCGGAGACCGAGACGCGCACGTCTCGGGGCTCGCCCGAGGCGTTCTCGAATCGCGCTTCGACCGTTCGTTCCTCCTCCCCTCGCGTTTCCGGAAGGTCGATCCCGGGAAGCACCTCCTCGAAAGCATGCCCGTGGAGCTCGGTTTCCCGCCGGCCAACGAGGGCCGCGAAGGCGGGGTTCGCGGTGTGCACGCGCCCTTCCCCATCGAGCACGACGATTCCGGACGAGGAGGAGCGAATGACGCTCTCCTGATACTGCTGGAGGGTTCGGATCTCCTCGAGCCTTTCGGCGAGAGCACCATAGAGTCTCGCGTTCTCGTACGCGAGACCGGCCTGCGCCATCACGGCGACCAGGAGCGCGACGTCCTCCGAAGACAGGGGCACCCGCCCGTCTTTGTGGCCCACTCCGAGGGCCCCGACGAGCCTGCCTCCGCACCGCATGGCCAGGAAAGTTCGATACCCGGCCTCGTGGAGGCGCACCGCGGCTTCGAACGTCTCCTCGCCGAACGAAGGGGAGTGCAGCCGCCACACGTCCTCACCGGCGAGCCGCTCTTCCAGAAGGATCGACTCGGGACGGGCAAGCCCGTCCTCCTCGAGCACGAACAGGGAGCAGGGGACGACGTGCATTCCGGCTTCCACGCGCTGAACGATCGCGCGGACGAGCTCCTCGCGGGGACGCGGCGTCGAGAAGTCGCGGGCGACGTCCAGGAGCGCCCGGCGCGCGCGGTATGTGTCGTGGTACTGGAACTTCTCGAGCACATCGGTGATCCGCTTCTTCATCGGGACGAGGAGCGAGGCGAGCACGAGCCCCGATCCGAAAGCAATCACGTTCTTGCCCGCCTCAGCCATTCCTTCCAGCGTTCGATCGAGGAGTGCGTTCAAGAGCACGAACGCCATGCCTCCCAGGAGCACCGCGGCGGTCGTGGCCAGCGCCTCCCGCACGAAGATCTCGACGTCCCAGAGCCGCCAGCGGAGGATCGCGTACGCGAAGGCCAGCGGGATCAAAACGAGCGGGAGGACGGCGGCGTTCCCGAGGAGCGGGGAAGCGAGGCCGAACGCCCGCGGCAGCGCGTAGAGGAGGAGAAACGGGGCGAGACCGACGGCGACGCCGAGCCCGATCCATCGAATCTGTTTTTCCGAGACGGCGTCTGTCGGCCGGCGCAGAAGACTCCGAAGCCGGAGCAGCACCGCGGCGGCCGCGCCGGCGAAATAGACGAGCCAGAAACGCGTCGCCCACTCGAGCGCTCGCGTCGCCTCCGGCGCCGGCAGAAGGAAAGGCGCCTCCTGAAGCGCGAGGTACAGGACGCCCGGCACATACAGCAGGGCCAGGAATCGGCGCGAAGCGATGGAGCGCGGGAAAACCAGGAAGAAGTGGAGGAGGAGCGCCGGCAGAAGAGCGCGGTACAGATCCTCGGCGAGGAGGAACCCTTTCCAGGCGGCGTCGTGCGGTCCCGCGGGCGTCAGGGCATAGATGGCGAAGGAAGAAAGGCAGATCGCGCAGAACACGCGCGAGGCCTCCGAGCGGTCCCGGGCCGCGGTGAAGAGGCCGATGGCGAGGTAGAGGAGCCCGACGAAGGCCAGAAAGACGTAGGGCCAGTCGGGCTTGACCGGAACTCGGGCGAGCAGCAGCTCCCGGATCTCGCCACCCTGCTCGACCAGGAGCCGGTGCGGAAACGGCCCCCGGGCGAGGCCGTGGTCCGGCTGGGGCACGGATGCCGCCGTGCGTCCGTCGGCCGTGATGATGCGATCTCCCCGGGAGAGTCCGGCTCTCGCGGCGGCCCCGTCTTTCTCGACGGAGGTCACGACGAGCGCGCCCTTCTCCGGGCGCGCCTCGAATCCGGCCCGGGTGAAGGTCTCGACTTTCCGCGTGAAAGAGAGCAGACAGAGCCCGAGCGTCGCGCCCGCAACGAGGACCGCGACCGCGACGCCAGCTGTTCTCAAGAGGCGGGGCATTGCCTGCAATCCAGCAATCCGAATGCCATCGAGGCGCTGCGGGCCAACCGCTCTAAGTCTCTCTTTTTAAAGATGTTGATCCTGGTATCAGTTTTCCCGTACCCCCAGTTATCCAAGGTTTTGGATCAACTCCAAAATTCCTCGGACACTACCCCGTTCGAGGCGGATGGCCCGCGGCGGCTCCGCCGGATCGGGAGACCAGCCCTCCACCTCAGAACGAGATGGAGAGTCCGCCGAGGAGCCGGTTGCTGGTGGGCGGATCGTCCCGCTCCGACGATGCGGTGCTCCGGGCCGATTCGAGCGCCATCAGGAGCTTGCAGGCGGATCCGAAGGGGGTCAGGCCGATGACGGACAAGTCCTGTGCGATCGAGATGGCGACCTTGTCCGACTCGTTCAAGTGGATCCCGGCGCTCGTCGACAGCCGCTGGCGGGCTCCACGGACGAGAACCGCGACGCCCGTCCGCGTCGGAACAAACTCGATCCCGGCGCGGCCCGTCCAGAAGCGGCCCCGGTTACCGGTGATCCCGAAACTGGCGGCCGACCCAGGCGCGACCTCACCGTCGATCGAGCCGAACCGCAGCGCGAGGCTGCCCGAGACCGTGTCGGAGAGCCGGTGGGTCACCGAGCCCTGGTACTGGCGGATCCGATTGCCGTCGAAGAGGTACACGCTGTCGAAGTCGGTCAGGAAATCTCCCTCGAAGAACGCGCGCACCGCTTCGTTCATCGTCTGATTGGACGCTTCGATGCGGAACGAGGCGTTCGATCCGGCATTGCGCTCGAGGCCGATCGCGAACCCTTTGCGCGACGTGGCGTCGCTGCCGTCCTCGATCGAAACCACGAGCGGGAGGACATTGGTCGGGACCGCCGCCGATTCAGCCACGCGATAGAGCCCGCGCACGAAGAGATACGTCTGAGACCCGACGTTGTAGCGGGCCGCGAGGCGCGGCGCGACACCGTACCCGCCGGAGAGATAACGCGCGATCACGCCCCCTTCGAGTTCCACGCGGGAAGAGAGGCGCGCCGACGCGGAAGCCGCGAGATCGGCGTCCGGCGCGGAGAGAAGGAGAGCGCCGTCGGTCCCGACCGCGGACGGGCCGATCGTTCCCTCCCGGTGGCGGTACGTCATCGCCACGGAGCCTCCCGGCGAATCGCCCGCCGGGCGGGCATAGCGCGCCTTCACTTCCCAGGTGCGCGAAGCGATCGGGAAGAAAGTGGTACCGGCGGACGTCGCGCGGTAGAGGTTCGATTCGTCCACGTAGCGCGCGGCGACCGACTCGACGTAGCCCTCTTCCTCGCCGCGGCTCCAGCTCACCGCGTGGCTCTGCAGGGTCGCGGGCCGGTCGTCGTGGAGAGAGAGCGTGTGGCGGCGCGTCGTCAGGCTCACGTGATCGGCGGAAGACGGGGAAACGTCGAGCGCAAGGCCGGCCGCATTGCCCGTCGTGCGAGACGCGTCGGCTGCGAAGCCGGCCGCATCCGAAACCGCCGCGTAATCTCCCCGGAGATCGTAGGTCCATCCGTTCGGGAGTCCGCCGTGCACGCCCACCGCCGTGCGCGAAAGCGAGGTGTCGCCGGAAGAAACGTCGGCCACTGAGCGCACCTCACCGGCCATCATCCGATCCAGCCGGAGTTTCTCGCCGCCGGGCAGCGCGGCCACCGCGGGTGCCGAATCTTCGAGCGAGATCTCCCGGAGCACGTCCGCCGGGACGCGGCCGCGCAGGTCCCAGACGCTCGAGGCGGCGGGGTCTTCGTGGTCGGCCGCCGGGTTCCGAGGATGCAGCTGGATGCGGACCGCCGAAAGCGCCCCCGTCAGCGACGGGTGCCAGATCCGGATGAGCGTCGGAAGAAACCCCTTCTTGTACGCGACGAGGTCGTAGATGCCGATCGGAGCGGAGGGGACGACGAACGTGCCGTCGGAGGCGGTCCGAGACCGCGTCAGAGAAGTGTCGCCGAGGTTGTAGAAGACGACGAGCGCGTCGGCGACCGGCCTCTGGAGGTGGCTCACGATTCCCGAGATGGGTGGGGCGGGAGGCTCCGCCCTCATCCGACCCGCCGTGGCCAGCGGGACGAAGAGAACGAGCAGGACGATGAGCCGGCGTCTCATGCTGTCGGGCCCAGGGCCCAAGCCGAAAGTATATGCCCGCCCAATGGCCAGGGGCAACCCCTGGTCGGGAGGACAGGGACCGTACCGGTTTTCCGGGCCGGCATCCCGCTAGCGCCGCCCCCCGACGAACAGGTTCTTCACGATGTGACCCGCGATCGCCGGATTCTCCTTCAGCCGGCGCAGCGAGTATCCGTACCAGGCGCGGCCGTAAGGGACGTAGACCCTCAGCCGGTGACCCGCCGCGACCAGCCGGCGCCTCAAGTCCCCCGCCACTCCGAGCAGCATCTGGAACTCGTATGCTTGCGGTTGCAGCCGCAGCCGCCCGATCGAGGCAAGCGCCCGGGCGACAAGGACCTCGTCGTGGGTTGCGATCCCGACGTAGCAGCCCGCGCCCAGCAAGTCGTCCACGAGGACCGCGAAGTTTTCTCGGATCTCCTCGCGACCCTGGTACGCGATCTCGGGAGGCTCGGCGTAGATTCCCTTGCAGACGCGCACGTTGGCCCGGACGCGGATGGCTCGCGCCGCGTCCGAGCGGCTCCGGCGGAGGTAGGCCTGGAGCACGAGTCCGACCTTTTCCGTGCGCTGGCGCGCCTCCAGGTATGTCTGGATCGTCTCCTCCGTGACGGCGGAGTCTTCCATGTCGATTCGCACGAACGTGCCGTAGCGCCCGGCAGCCTCCAGAATGCGGTTGAGCTGCCGCCGGCAATAGACCGGATCGAGCTTCAACCCGAGCGCGGAGAGCTTGACGGAGATGTTGGAATCGAGGCCGTCCCGGGCGAGCGCCTCGAGCGCGCGGCTGTATTCGAGAACGGTCTCCTCGGTCTCTTCGAGGCGCGTCACGTCCTCGCCGAGCACGTCGAGTGTGGCCATGCAGCGTTCGCGGTTCAACTCGCGGACGACGGGAAGCGCTTCCGCGAGGGTCTCGCCGGCAACGTACCGGGAGGAGACGATCCGGACGAGCGGCTTCGGAACGAAGGGGAGAGTCCGGACGATGAGCGCGTTGAAGGCTTTCACGCGCAGCGGCCCCGGCCGCCCGCCTCGGGCGGGGCCATCTCCGCGGACTCCGCAACCTCGTCGTCGCGGCTCGCGCGCGCGAAGCACAGGAC
>DATNMZ010000067.1:0-5454 GCA_035602095.1 Thermoanaerobaculia bacterium | reverse complement strand
GGAAGACCCGCGGGTGGGCGCCGCCGCGCCGGTTTGCGCCTGGGACGCCGCGGGCCGGGTCCTGCTCCCGCCGGGGTTTTCTCCCGGGTTTGTGGAAGAGCTCGCGCTGCTCTCGCCCCCGCGCGCGGGCCGCGGAGATGTCCGGCGTTTTGCCGCTTTCGCCCGGGAAGCGGTCGCTCTGTGGACCCGCGGAGGGAGCGCGCGGCACCTCTCCGGCGCGGTTCTCGCCGCGCGGCGCGACGCCTTCGACCGGGCCGGCCGGTTCGACGAGCGCTTTTCCTTCGAGTACGAGGAGACCGAGTGGGAAGGGCGGGTGCGCGCCCTGCGGATGGAGCTTCGCGTCGTCGCGGAGGCCCGCGTCCGGCACCTCTGGGGCGCGAGCGCCTCGGGGGATCCGGAGACCGCCCGCCGGCGCGTCGAGTCGCGGCGGCTCTTCCGGCAGCGGCGGTACGGCCGGTTCGGCAGAGCGCTCTTGGAGCGCGCGGAGCGGCGGGGCGGCGCCCCGCGGCCGGCCGGGCATCGGCGCCATCCCGGGTCGAAGCCGCCGCGCCGCGGCTGGGAGGAGGTCCCGGCGCGCCCCGGCGCGTGGATCGGGCTCTCCCCAAGCTCTTCCGGGATTCCGTTCGCGGGAGCGGACCTTTCCAGGCCCTTCCGACTGCCCGAGGAGCTCGAGGCGACTCTGCCGGCCGGAGACTGGCTCTGCACGGTCTTCTCGGCGCACGACGGCCGCCCGATCGAGTCCTTCCTCGCGGGGCCGCGGTGACGGCGCGAATCCGTGAGGCCACGGCCGAGGACGCTCCCGGGATCCGCCGGCTCTTCGCGCGGACTTTTGGGACGGAGCTTCCCGAGGAGGAGTGGCTCTGGAAGTTCGCGCGGAACCCGGACGGCTGGTACGCGGTCGTCGCCGAAGAGGATGGCGAGATCGTCGGCAACTACGCCGGCTGGGGGATGCGCTTTCTTCTCGAGGGCGAGGAGACGCTCCTCTACTCCGTCGGAGACGTCGCGACGGACCCCCGCGCGCGCGGCCTCGGCCGCGGCGTGTACCGCGCCATGGCGGAGGCGTTCTACGAATCGATCGGTGCGCGGGGAATCCCCTTCTGCTTCGGGTTCCCCAATGCGCGCGCGCTGGCGATCAGCCACCGACTGGTGGGCTCGCGCACGCTCTTCCCGATCCGCGAGGTCTTTGTACCTCTCGAGTCTTTTCCGCCGCCGCCGGCCGACGCGACCTCGGGCGAGATCGTCTCGGAAGCTTTCGATCCGCTGTGGGACGCCGCGCGCGGCGGGATCTCCCACGGCGCCGTCCGCGACCGCGCCCGCGTCAACTGGAGGTTCCACGCTCGTCCGACGCGCTATTACCGGATGGTCTCCGTGGGAGCGGGTGGCGCGATGCGCTCCTGGGCGGCTCTTTCCGTCGTCGGAGAACGGGCTCTCGTCGCCGACTACCTGGACGCGGACGCCGGGCGCGGGCTGCCCGCTTTGTTCGCGGCCGCGGCGGCCGAGGCGGCGCGCTGGCAGGCTCGCCACCTCGTTTTCTGGGACACCCCCGGAGGCCCGGGCCGCGCCGCGATCGCCGCGCTGCCGTCCGAGCGGCGGGAGGCGGGATTTCCTCTGATCGTCCGGACATTCGATGCGGAAGCCGCGCGGCGGTTCTCGCAGCGCCTGCATCTCGTGCCGGCTCTGTACGATCTCGTCTGACGCGCCAAAGCGAACGGATAAACTGCTGGCCAACGCGAAGGAAAGAGATTGGACGAAGGATCCCTGATTCCGTATCGCGCGAGCGAGCTCACCGCCGAACGCCTTCTGGTGCTCGGAGCGCATCCCGACGACGAAGTTCTCGGCGCCGGCGGCGCCGTCGCGTTGAACGCGGGGGCGCAGATCGTGCGCGTGTGGATCGCGACGGACGGAACCCGGCAGGAAGGCGTCGCCGCCGGAGAGGAAGATCTCTACGCCACTGTCCGCCGGGACGAAGCCCGTCGCGCCGCGGAGGCCCTCGGCGTCGCGCCGCCGCTCTTTGGCGGGCTGCCCGATCGACAGCTCGCCGAAAAATCCGCCGAGCTCGACGTTCGCCTCGCGTCGCTGATCGAGCAGGTGCGGCCGGATCTCATCCTGTGTCCTTCGCCCGTCGAGATCCATCCCGACCACCGCGCGCTCGCGGAAGCGGTGTTCACCCGGGTGGCCGCTTCCCGGCCCGGCGACTCCGACCATGACCTGTACCGTTTTCTCCGCGTCGCGTTCTACGAGATCTCCCACCCCCTGCTCCCCAACACCCTCGTCGACATTTCCGCCGCCGCGGACCGCAAACGGGAGGCGCTCGCCGCGTATGCCTCCCAGCAGCGCATCCGGGACTATGCGGGGGCCCTCGCCGGATTGAGCGCCTACCGCGGGCTGACGCTCGCGGGCGCGGGTCCCATCGAGGCGTTTCGCGTGGTCTCCTACGGAGAGATCTCGACCCTCTCCCTCGAGACCTTCCGGCGCTCCATCGGGCCGACCCTGACTGCCGACGGGGCGCGCGGACCCGTCCCGGTCTCGGTGGTCGTCCGGACGCGCAATCGGCCCGCGCTCCTCCAGGAGGCGCTCGAGAGTCTCCGGGCGCAAACGGCCCGGCCCCGGCAGGTCGTGGTCGTCAACGACGGCGGGGCTCGCCTGCCGGATCTCGATCGATTCCGCGACGCTTGGGAGCTTACCGTCGAGAATCTTCCGAGCCGCGCGGGACGCTCCTCCGCGGCCAACCGGGGCGTCGCCCTCGCGACGCAGGAGCTCGTCGCCTTTCTCGACGACGACGATCTCTATGCGCCCGACCATCTGGAGCGTCTCTTCCGGGCGTACCGGCAGGGGCCCGAGCCCGTCGTGTACTCGGACGCGGTCACGGCCGTCTACGAGGAGAGCGACGCCGGATGGCGTGAGCGCCACCGCGGGCTCGAATACTCGCTCGACTACGACGCCGACTACCTTCTGCTCGCCAACTACATCCCTCTGCACACGATTCTGCTGCCGAAGGCGCTCTACCTCGCCGCCGGCGGGTTCGAGGAAGGGATGGAGTATTCGGAGGACTGGGACTTTCTGATCCGGCTCTCCTTCCAGACGGGATTCCGCCACGTCCGAGCCGTCACCTGCGAGTATCGGGTCTTCGAGGAGCGTCACGGCGGTTCCTCGCACGTGGCGGCCGGCGCGTCGGCCTTTCAGGCGGCGCGCGAGAAGATCTATGCGCGTTATGCGTCGCGCCGGACGGACGCCGGGGTGGCTCGCGCGTTCGACCGCCTCCGCTCGCAGCTCGCGTTCTGGTACGAGCGCGACGGGGAGTCGCAGGGGGAGCTCCGGTACCAGCGCGAAAGCCACCTCCGGCTCGTGGCGCAGGTTCGTCTGGCGGAGGAGGCCCAGAACGCCCTCTCCGAGAGGCGCCGCCGCGTCGCGGAGCTCGAGACGGAGCGGGCCCGCCTGCTCGCCGAGAACGAGCTGGCGCACGGCCGGATCGCGGATCTCTACGCCGCCAACGAGCGCTACGACCGGGATGTCTCCAAGGCGCGCGCCGAGCTCGACCGGCTCGGCGGCATCCTGCGCCAGATCTACGCTTCCCGGACCTGGAAACTCCATCTCCTTCTCGATCGGCTGCGCGGCCGGTCGTGACGCGCCGCGTGCTCGTCCTCGCGCCGGAACCCATCCGTCCGAAGATGGCGGGCATGGGCATCCGCGCGCTCGAGCTCGCGCGCGCTCTCTCCCGAGAGTTCGATGTTCGGCTGCTCGTTCCAAATGACGCTTCCGAGGCGGCCGCGGCGGCGGGGCAGGTCCCGGTCGAAACGGCGGCTGCCGGCGCGCTGCGATCCGCCGCGCGCGGCGCCGATGCGGCGGTCGTGTCCGGCCACGCCGCGAACTGGTGGTTCCATCAGGTGCCCGACCTCCCGGTCGCCGTGGACCTCTACGATCCTTTCTTCATCGAGAACCTGCACTACGTGGCCTCGCTCGGAGAGGAGACCGCGCGGCATGACCACGCGACTCTCGATCTCGCACTCGCCCGGGGCGATTTTTTCCTGTGCGCCTCGCCGGAGCAGCGCCTGTTCTACGCCGGAGCTCTCTACAGCCGGGGGCGGGTCGGCGCGCGCAATTTTCCCTCCGACCCCGCTCTGTCGAAGTTGCTCGCCGTCGTCCCGTTCGGCGCGCCCTCGGAGCGGGCGGCGGGGGACGCCTCCGCGGGTCGCCGGGCGGCCGGTCTCCCGCCGGACGGCCCGATCGTTCTCTTCGGCGGCATCTACGACTGGTACGACCCGGAGCTCCTCCTGGAAGCCTGGCCCGGAATTCTTCGGAAGCACGCGGACGCGAAGCTTCTGTTCTTCGAGAACCCGAACCCGGAGAGCACTCCTCAGAGGGTGTACGCCCGCGCGCGGGAGATGGCGCGCGCGGTCGATCCGCGCGGACACTCGGTTCTCTTCATCCCCTGGTTTCCCTACACGGCTCGCGCCGATCTCTATGCGGCGGTCGACGTCGCCGTCTCGATTTCTTCCGGGGGGCTGGAAACCGACCTCGCGTTCCGGACCCGGCTCCTCGACGCGGCGTGGGGCGGCGTCTACAGCGTCTCGGTCGGGGGCGGTCCGATCGCGCACGCACTGGAGCGGGCGGGGGCCGGGTTGACCGTCGAGCCCACTGCGTCCGCGGTTGCGAATGCCGTTTCGGCGCTTCTCTCGGACCCGGGCCGCCGTCAAAGCGGCTCCGAAGCGGCGCGCGGGTTCGCGGCGGTCCACGCCTGGAGTTACGTCACCGGGGCGCTCGCCGCGTGGTGCCGGGACGGCCGCATGGACCCCGGACGGCTCTCGTTTCCGGCGGCGGGCTCCCCGTCGCTCTGGCGCCGACTCTCGGACCGGCGGAAGCGCTCGTAGCGGACGACGGAAACGACGCTCTGCGTTAATCTTCGGCGGCCATGTCTTCGCCCGAGCTCTCCGTCGTCGTCGTGCATTACCGCGGCGAGGACCACCTTCGGGAGTCTCTCGACGCGATCGGCGCCGCGAGCCGCGGTCTCGCGGCAGAGACGATTCTCGTGGACAACTCGGGGGGCCCTGCCGTCGAGACCCTCCTCCGGAAGTATCCGGGGGTCTCCCGGGTCCCCGCGGGGAGAAACGCCGGATTCGCAACCGGCTGCCGCCTGGGGGCGGAGGCGGCGCGCGCGCCCCTGCTCGCCTTCGTCAACGACGACGCGGCCGTCTCGCCGGACGCTCTCGAGCGCCTCGCGGCCGCGCTTGCGGCGGCCCCGCCCGACGTCACCGCCGTCGCGGGACGGCTGCTCGATCGCGCGGGGGAGCGCAACGACTTTTCCGATGGCTTTCTCACTTTCGACGGGCACGCGTTTCAGCAGGATGTCGGGCGGCCTGTCGCGGAAATCGCCGTCGGCCGGCCGGGCGAGGAGCGGCTCTTCGCCTGCGGAGGCCTGATGGCGGTGCGCCGCGAGGACTTTATTTCCGCCGGCGG
>DATNMZ010000066.1:0-5104 GCA_035602095.1 Thermoanaerobaculia bacterium | reverse complement strand
TGTCCGGCCGTCGCTGCGCGCTGCGCGAGGGATCTGGCTTCGCCACCGGCATCGGCTCGGCCGGATGCGGCCTTCGACCGCGCGCCTGATCCCTCGCTCCGCGCTGCGAGCGGATGGATCAGCCTGGCGGGATACTGGCGTCGCTGACTGCCGAGAGCCTCCCGTTTCCCGGTCGCGGGCTGCCACCTGCCACCTGTCACCTGCCACCTTCCCTTACACTCCAGCCGATGCCCGAGCCCTTCGAGCCCCTCGGCGCGACTCCCTCGCAATGGGAGGCGCTGGCGGAGGCGTGGTCGCTCCCGGCCTACCGGGGGCGACAGATCTTCGACGCGTTGCACCGGCGCGGCCGCCGCGCCTACGAAGCCGTGCGCGAGCTCCCGGCCGGCCTGCGCGAGCGACTGACGCGCGAGGCGCCCCTCTCTCTGCCGGAGATCGCCCGCCGGGAAGCGTCCGCCGACGGCAGCATCAAGTACGGACTCCGGCTTTTCGACGGAGCGCTCATCGAGGCCGTGTTCATGCCGGGGCGCGCCGCCCTGTCGGAGGCGAACGAATTCGAGGACGCGCGCGCGCGGACCCGACCGGGACCGCAAGACGGGTTGTCTGCAGTGACGACGCCAGTATTCCGCCACGCAGATCCATCGCTCCGCGCGCAGCGACGGCCCTTCACGGTGTGCCTTTCGTCCCAGACGGGGTGCGCCGTCGATTGCGCCTTCTGCGTCACGGGCCGGCTCGGGGGCGGCCGCAACCTGTCCGCCGGCGAGATCGTGGGCCAGCTCTATGCGGTGCTCGATGACGTCGGCCGGACGGCCGACGGACTGCGCGTCGTCTTCATGGGAATGGGGGAGCCCTTCTTGAACCCGGACGGGGTCTCCGCGGCGCTGGACGTCCTGTTCGAGATCCTCTCGCCCCGGCGCGTCACCGTCTCCACATCGGGCATCACACCGGCGTTCTCCCGGTTTGCGCAGCGGGAGCGCCGGCCGAACCTCGCCGTTTCGATCAATGCCGCCGACTCCGAAACGAGGACGCGCCTGATGCCGATCACGCGGACATATCCGCTCGAAGGAGTTCTCGCGGCGATGCGCGAATGGCCGCTCGAGTCGCACCGGCGGATCACGGCCGAGTACGTCCTGATCGCGGGGGTCAACGATTCTCCGGAGGACGCGACCCGCCTCGCCCGCCGGCTCGCCGGTCTTCGCGTGAAGGTGAACGCGATCCCGCTGAACGAGGATCCCGTCTACCTGCCCGGCTGGAAGCGCCCTCGCGAGGAGGCGATCGACCTGTTCGCCTCGCGGCTCTCGGAGGCCGGCGTGCCCGTCACGATCCGGCGCAGCCGCGGGCCCGACGCGAAGGCAGCCTGCGGGCAGTTGAAGGGACGCACGGTGGATCCGCGAGGACGGGAATCGGGAATCGGGAATCGGGAATCGATAGGACGGAAGTCGGGAAACGGGAAACGGGAAACGGGAAACGAAAACGGGAAAGGGACCACGGTCACCGGCTAGTTCCCGATCACCCGATCGCAAATCGCCGATCGCCGATTACGCCGCGAAGGCCCTCAAGAAAAAGGCGGTCCACCGCGCCGCATACTCTTCTGGCAGCACCTTCTCCGGCTCGTCCGCGTGGTGGCAGTGTCCCGCGCCGCGTGGGTTCCAGATGATCGTGTCCGCCGGAAGGGCTTCGATCAACCGGCGCGTGAAGTGGGGCGGGACGAGCCGGTCCCTCTCTCCGTAAACCAGGCACACCGGAGCCCGGAGGCGGCCGGCGGCGGTCAGCGGATTCGCCGTCCCCTCGTCGGATCCGGCCGGAAGGACGAGCGCGCGCCGGATCATTTCCCGCGCGCGCCGCACCGCGAGATACGTCGTGAGCCCGAGCAGCCAGGCGGGGATCCCCGTCGCGATGGCGAGGTAGTGCCGGGCCATCTCGCGCGCGTCGGCAAAGGGAGACTCGAGCCAGATTCCCCGCACGTGCGGATTGTCGGCCGCCCACGCGAGCGCGATCGACGAGCCCGCCGAACAGGAGTGCACGGCGACCCGCCGGCGGTCGAGCCCGAAGCGCTCGGCCGCGGCGATCGCGTTCTCGAGGTCGTCTTTCTCGAGGAAGCCGTAGGTGACGAAGTCCCCCCGGCTCGGCGGGTGCCCGCGCAGATCCGGAACGAGCGCGTTGTAGCCCTGCGCGAGCGCCCGCACGGCGTCGGGCTCCCACTCGGCGGCGTTTCCGCCCTTGCCGTGCAGAAAGAGGATCGTCCCTCTCGCGGACGGCGCGCCCGGTGTCGCGAAAATGGCCGCGAGCTCGACCGGGCTGCGTCCCGCGCCCGCGAAACGGTAGTCGTGGACCCGCGCGCCGGCGGCGGCGAGCGCGGCGAGCAGGTCCTCCCGACGCGTCTGTGCGGGCGCGAGGCCGCCCGCGGAGATGAGCCGTCTCGCGAGGGAACGCGCGATCAGCCACGAGCCGGCCGCGAAAGCCGCGCCGCCCGCCAGGAGATAAAGAGGGAGGCGGTGGCGCATCGAAAGAAGCTATCAGCTCTCAGCTCGGAGTTATCAGTTGTCAGTTATCAGTTATCGGTTCGCCACCGGTCACCTGCCACCTGACACCGACCCTGCCACCTGTCAGCTGTCACCAACCACCTACCGCCTGCCACCAAGCCCAACTGACAACTGAAAACTGAAAACTGAGAACTACAATGTTCCCATGACCAAAGAGCACATCCCCTCCGGCAAGAACACGCATGCCCCCCAGGCGGATGGCTCTCCGGCCTCCGCCGCGGCTCTCTCCGCTCCGGAGGAAATCCCGCAGTTTTCCGTCTCGATCGACTGGGTCGGCGATGGAAGCGGCTGCGGTTTCGCCAACGTCACTCAGGATTCGTTCGCGATTCCGATCGGCGGCGCGAAGGAGCTCGGCGGTTGCGGCAAGGGGGCGAACCCGGAGGAGCTGCTGTTGGCCGCCGTCGGCTCCTGCTTCGCGGCCACCTGGGGGATCTTTCTGAAGAAGCTCGCGGTTCCTTATTCGGAGCCGTCCCTCCGGCTCACCGGCGCGCTCGGCAAGGATCCCGCCGGCGGACTCCGAATGGCGTACGTGACGATCCATGCCCGGGTCCCGGCCTCGCTTCTCGCGTCGCAGCGGGCGTTGATCGAGAAGACCCTCGCCCTTTCGGAGAAGTACTGCATCATCTCCAAGGTGGCGAAAGCCGCGATGCCGCTGAACGTCGTCGTGGAGGAGATGCCGGGGTAGTCGTCCGTTATCTGTTATCAGTCATGAGTTATCAGTTCATGCGACGGGTTCCGATCGAGGACGCTTTCGACCTCCACTCCTTCCGCCCGGCCGACGTTCGATCGGCGGTGGAGGAATACCTGCGGGAAGCGGCGCGGCGCGGGTTCGCGGAGGTGCGGCTCATCCACGGGAAGGGAATCGGCGTTCGCCGCGCGGAGATCCGCCGCCTGCTCGCGGCGCGGCCGGACGTTGCCGAATTCTTCGATGCGCCGCCGGAGCGCGGCGGCTCGGGCGCCACGATCGTCATCCTGAAGTCGATCGCCGCCGAGAGCTGACGGCCGACCGCGGAGAGCCGACGGCTAAGAGCTATCCCTCTGCGACCCGACCGCGTCCGCCACGGCTCCGAAGGTCAGCAAGCGCCCGCAGACGCACTCCGTGGCGAAGCCGCCATCCGCGTCCAGGGGCGTCCCGCGGATCGCGCGGCCGTCGTTGATCGAGCGGTCCCTGGACCAACGGCGCAAAGAGCCGGTCACCTTCCCGGCCGCCGCGACCGTGTTCACGGCCACTTCGCAGTGGCACGCGGGACACTCCGTCCAGTAGTACTTCACGTTCGACGTTCCGCGCTCAGTTCGTCTTGTCCCACGTGCGCCGCGTCGGGGTCTCCCGAGGGGCGGTGCGCTGGATCGGATCGCCTCGCATCTGCTTCAAGGCCTTCTTGCGCTCGTACATGACGCGGTCGGCGGTCTCGACGGCGGTGTCGAAAGGGATCCGGCTCGAATAGGGCGTGACGCCCACGGAGGCCGCGAGGAACTTCTTGAAGGCCTTGGGGGCGGACCGCTGCGACTGCCGGACTTCCTCGATCTTGCTCGGCAGCATGTAGAAGCGCTTCTTGGCAACTTCCTGGTCCATTCCCGGCAGGACGACGAGAAACTCATCTCCGCCCCAGCGGATGAGGTAGTCGTCGCCGCGAATCAGTTTCTTGATTGCACTCGCCACAGTCCAGATCGCCTTGTCGCCTTCCTCGTGACCTTCCTTGTCGTTGATGGTCTTCAAGCCGTCGACGTCGATGAGCACGATGGAGCCACCGGACGGCTCGCGCGCGAGCATCGGCCGGAGATCGTCCAGAAAGAACCGGTTGTAGGCCTCCGTCAGCGGATCGATCTGGGCCCGGCGCTTGGAGCGCTGGGTGTCATCGACCGCCCGCGCGTGAACCGTCGTGAGCCGGCGCTCGGTATCCTCCATGGCCCAGATGATCAAGCCGATCCCGAAGAGCATCTGCAGAAACAGATCGTAAAAACCCGTGAAGGCCAGGAACGCGAATGGCCTGTCGTCGCTCGCCGCCGAGAGAGCATAGAAGACGACGTACGTCATATGCAGGACCGCCGCGAGCGCGGCGAGACTCCCGGAGAACTGCTTTCCGAGGCCGCCGGCGCGGCTTCGGAACACGAGGAGCGTGACGACGAACCACGCGACCGCTCCGATCGCCATGTGAACGGCGAAGAACAGGGAACCGGAAGGCGTGAGCGCGACGATGCCGAAGGAGACGACCAGCCCCAGAACGGCCGCCATCCGCAAGGGCTTCGCCAGCGAAGACTCGTGCTCCATCCGGTCGGCGGCGACGACGAGAGAGGCGAAGTAGAGGATCTTGAAGTACTCGAAGGGCAGGTTGCCGAACGGGATGTGGATCCCGTTGGAGATGATCAGGGACCCGAGCGCGAGAAACAGGAAGAGCCAGCCGTATCCCGCTGCATTCAAGACGCGGTTTCCGCGCCCGCGCGACAGGTACAGAAAGATGAGCGCGAGCAGGCCCGCGCCCACTGTCTGTACGAACAATCCGAGAGTCGACAGTTCCATGGAAGTGGGCGAAGCTTAACAGGGTGTGGAAAAAAGGCGCGCGGTG
>DATNMZ010000065.1:0-2440 GCA_035602095.1 Thermoanaerobaculia bacterium | reverse complement strand
GAAGGCGCGCGCGCGGCTCGGGTGGGCGCCGCGTCTCCCGCTGGACGAGGGGCTTGCCTGGACGGTCCGCTGGTATCGCGACTACTCCCCGGGCTCCTCGATGCGGGACGCGACCGAAAAACAGATCGCGCGCTACGAGCGCGAAAACACATGAGGTTCGCGTGCCGGATCTGCGGCCGGGCGCTGACGTACACCTTCGTCGACCTCGGGATGACGCCGCTCGCGAACTCCTACCTGGACGCGGATCAGCTCGACGCGATGGAGCCGTTCTACCCGCTCCACGTTCGCGTCTGCGAGGGATGCTTCCTCGTGCAGCTGCCGGAGCTGCGTTCGCCCGCCGAGATCTTCGAGGAGTATGTGTACTTTTCCTCGTTCTCGGAGAGCTGGCTGGAGCACGGCCGGCGCTACAGCGAAGCGATGATCGAGCGCTTCGGCCTCGGCCCCGCCTCCCGGGTGATCGAAGTCGCGAGTAACGACGGCTACCTGCTTCGCCACTTCCGGGACCGGGGAATCGGGGTCCTCGGCATCGAACCGGCGAGGAACGTCGCGGAGGCGGCGAACGCCGCCGGGATACCGACTCTCCCCCGCTTCTTCGGCGTCGCGCTTGCCCGCGAGCTCGTCGCGAAGTCCACGCGGGCGGATCTCCTCGCCGGCAACAACGTCCTGGCGCATGTCCCCGACCTGCACGATTTCGTCGGCGGCCTCGAGATTCTCCTCGCCGAAGGCGGCGTCCTCACGGTCGAGTTTCCGCACCTTCTCCGACTGATGAAGGAAAACCAGTTCGACACGATCTACCACGAGCACTTTTCCTATCTGTCCTTTCGGGTCGTGGTCGCGCTCTTCGCGGGGCACGCGCTCACGGTCTTCGACGTGGAGGAGCTTCCGACTCATGGCGGTTCGCTGCGCATCTTCGCCCGCCGCGCCGCCGACGGGCGGTTCCCTGTCCGGCCAGGCGTCGCCGAGCTTCTGGCCCGCGAAGAAGCCGAAGGACTCGGAAGCATCGAGACGTACGGCAAATTCGAAGCAAGGGTCGCCGGGACAAAGGCGCAGCTCCTCGAGTTCCTGCTCGACGCGCGTTCCCGCGGCAAGTCCGTCGCGGGTTATGGGGCTCCGGCGAAGGGAAACACGCTCTTGAACTTCTGCGGAGTTCGCTCCGACTTTCTCCCTTTCACCGTGGACCGAAGCCCGTACAAACAGGGCCGTTTCCTGCCCGGGACGCACATTCCGATTTACCCGCCCGAAAGAATCTTCGAGACGCGCCCCGACTACGTCCTGATCCTCCCGTGGAACCTCCGGGAGGAGATCGCGGAGCAGATGTCACGGATCGGGGAGTGGGGAGGAAAGTTCGTCGTCGCAATTCCGCGGATTCAGACTTTCTGATGCGGTACCGCGAGACGGGCATCCCGGGGGCCTTTCTCCTCGAGCCGGAACCTCACCAGGATCGTCGCGGCCTCTTCGCGCGCGTGTGGGACCGTCGCGAGATGGAAGAGCGCGGTCTCGACACCGCCGTCGCGCAGGTGAGCCTCTCCTCGAACCGGATACGCGGAACGGTCCGAGGCATGCACTTCCAGACGGCGCCGAACGCGGAGACGAAGATCATTCGCTGCGTGCGCGGCTCGCTCTACGACGTTCTTCTCGACCTGCGCCCGAATTCGCCCGCATATCTCCGCTGGAAGTCGTTCGATTTGAGCGCGGACAACCGGCTGGGGCTCTACGTCCCGAAGGGAGTCGCGCATGGTTTTCAGACTCTCGCGGACGACACCGAGGTTCTCTACCAGATCTCGACATTCCACGACGCCGAGGCCGCCCGCGGCGTCCGCTGGGATGATCCGGCCTTCGGCATCGAATGGCCGGTGGCGGAACCGATTCTTTCCGACCGCGACAGGGAGTATCCGGACTTCGCTCGATGACGCGGGTTCTCGTCACCGGCGCCTCCGGGTTCATCGGCGCCCCGGCGCTCGCGGCGCTGGGGCAACGCGGGACGTACGAAATTCACGCGACGTCGCGGCACCCGCCGGAGGGTCCCCCGGCGGGCATTCACTGGCACACCGTCGACCTGTTCGACCGGGAACGGATTAGGCCCCTCCTCTCTCGAATCGGCGCGAGCCATCTCCTGCATCTCGCCTGGTCGGTGGAGCCCGGTATCTTCCGGGACTCTTCGGAGAATTGGGCATGGAAGGACGCGAGCCTCTCGCTCTTTCGCGATTTCGCGGACACGGGTGGAATGCGAATCGTCGCCGCCGGAACCTGCGGCGAGTACGCCCGGGATGGCACGTCCCTCTCCGAAGACGCGACCGCCGAGCGCCCCGAATCGCTCTACGGCGAGGCAAAGCTAGCGACCTGGCGCGGGCTCGAATCGCTCGCCGGGGAGACCGGCCTCTCCGCGGCGTGGGGCCGCGTGTTTTTTCTCTACGGCCCGCGCGAGCATCCGAAGCGGCTC
>DATNMZ010000064.1:0-3099 GCA_035602095.1 Thermoanaerobaculia bacterium | reverse complement strand
GCCTGAGACGGTAGACGGTAGACGGAAGACGGAAGACGGAAGACGAAGGAAGTACATGGCCGCCAGACTGAAAGAACGATACGCAAAAGAGGTCGCCCCCGCCCTCCGGAAGGAGCTCGGGATCGACAATCCCATGGCGATCCCGCGGGTCGACAAGGTCGTCCTGAATATGGGCCTCGGAGAGGCCGTCGCGAACCCGAAGATGCTCGACGGCGCCGTCGACGAGCTGTCGGCGATCGCCGGACAGCGCGCCGTGGTGACGAAGGCGAAGAAGTCGATCGCGACGTACAAACTGCGGGCCGGGATGCCGATCGGAGCCCGCGTGACGCTTCGCGGAGAGCGCATGTACGAGTTCCTCGACCGGCTCATCAACATCGCGCTGCCGCGCGTGCGCGACTTCCGGGGCGTTCCCACGAAAGCCTTCGACGGCCGCGGCAACTACACCCTGGGCATTCGGGATCACTTCATCTTTCCGGAGATCGACTATGCGAAGACGGACAAGTCGAAAGGGTTGAACGTGACGATCGTGACGACGGCCGGCCGGGATGACCGCGCTCGCCAGCTCTTGAAGGAGCTGGGCATGCCGTTTGGGAAATAGGAAACAAGGAAGAGACATATGGCAAGACGGGCGATGCGAATCAAGGCGGCGCGAAAGCCAAAGTTCATGACGCGCCTCGTGCGGCGCTGCCGGGTGTGCGGGCGGGCGCGGAGCGTGCTCCGAAAGTTCGAGCTCTGCCGGATCTGCTTTCGCCAGAACGCGAACCTCGGGTATCTCCCCGGCGTGAGGAAAGCGTCATGGTGAGGCAGCGCGGGGCCATGAGCACGACGACCGGCGATCCGATCAGCGATCTCTTGAACCGCCTCCGCAACGGCATGCGGGCAGGTCACGAGCGCGTCGAGATGCCCGCCTCGCGTCTTCGGGAGGACCTGCTCCGAGTCCTCGCCGATGAGGGCTACATCGCTTCGTACCGCCGCGTCGAAGAGAAGGGCCGTCCCCTCCTTCGAGTGGGGTTGAAGTATGACCCTGAGGGCGAGCCGATCGTCACGGGCTTGGAGCGCGTCTCGCGCCCCGGCCGGCGGGTCTATGCCGCGTCCAAGGAGATCCCCGAGGTCCTCGGAGGACTCGGGATCTCAATTGTTTCCACCTCGAAGGGGATCGTCACGGGCCGGGCGGCGCGCGAGTCGCGCCTGGGCGGCGAGATCCTCTGCAACATCTGGTAACGGGAGCCACTCTGTGTCACGCGTAGGAAAGGCGCCAATCGTGATCCCGAAGGGGGTCGATGTGAAATCGGACGGGAACGCCGTCCGCGTCAAGGGCCCCAAAGGGGAGTTGACGACCCGCGTGCCCCTGGGGCTCACGGTCTCGATCGAGAACGGCGTGGTCCGCTTCTCCCGTTCGAGCGAGGAGCCCCAGCAGCGGGCGTTCCACGGCCTCCTGCGAAGTCTCGTCGCGAACAGTGTCGAGGGCGTTACGAAGGGGTTCAGCAAAGACCTCGAGATCGTCGGCGTCGGGTACAAGGCCGAGGTCAGGGGAAAGTCGGTCATCTTTTCGCTCGGGTACTCGCACCCGGTGAACTTTCCGATCCCGGAGGGAATCAGCGTGAACCTGGACGCCAAGGCGGGCAAGCTCACGGTGAGCGGGGCCGACCGCCAGAAGGTGGGCCAGACGGCGGCGGAGATCCGCAAGCTGCGGGTCCCGGACCCCTACAAGGCGAAGGGAATCAAGTACGCCGAAGAAGTGATCCGGCGCAAGGTCGGAAAAGCGGGCGGGAAGTAAGCCATGAAAACGGAAGACAGGGTCGAATCGCGGCGCCGCGTGCGCGTTCGCATCCGGGAGAAGGTGAGGGGGTCGGCCGCCCGGCCGCGCCTGGCCGTCTTCAAGAGCGGCCGGCACATCTACGCTCAGGTGATCGACGACGTGAGCGGGCACACCGTGGCCCACGCCTCCTCGGTGGAGGCGGAGCTGCGCAAGGGGGAGAAGGCCGGCGCGAACGTCGCGACCGCCGGGCGGGTCGGCGAGCTCGTCGCCGTCCGCGCGAAGGAGAAGGGCATCGCGAAGGTCGTCTTCGACCGCGGCGGATACATCTACCACGGCAAAGTCCGCGCACTGGCCGACGCCGCCCGCAAGGGCGGCCTGGAGTTCTAGAAATGAAGGAAATCCGATGAGCAGCAACCGGGGAGGCGGCCCGCGCGCGCCGCGCGAGAGGGAAAAAGAGCGCGACGCGCAGGGGCGCGAGCTGATCGACCGCGTTGTCCACATCAATCGCGTCACCAAGGTCGTCAAGGGGGGCAAGAACTTCTCGTTCTCCGCCCTCGTCGTGGTGGGCGACGGCCAGGGCCGCGTCGGCTACGGCTCCGGAAAGGCGAAGGAAGTTCCGATGGCCATCAAGAAAGGGATCGAGATGGCCAAGAAGAACATGCAGGCGATCAGCCTGCGCGGCTCGACGATTCCCCACGCCATCATCGGCCGCTTCGGCGCCGGCCGCGTGCTGTTGAAACCCGCTGCCGCGGGAACCGGCGTCATCGCGGGCGGACCGGTGCGGGCCGTTCTCGAGTCGGTCGGCATCGCGGACATTCTCACCAAGTCGCTGCGCACGACGAATCCGCACAACGTGATCAAGGCGACGTTCGACGGCCTGACCCGGCTGCGCAACGCCGACGAGATGAAGAAGCGGCGCGGCGGACCGGGCGAGAAGCCGGACACGGAAACGCGATGAGCACGGAGCGGAAGAGCCGCGTCGCGCGAGGAACGGCGACGACGGCGGCAAAAGACGACAAGACGTTGACGCTCAAGCTGGTTCGAAGCGGCATCTGCACGCCGCGGGATCAGAAGGCGACTCTCCGGAGCCTGGGGTTGCGCCGGATCGGCCAACAGGTCGTCCGAGCGGACCATCCGGCGATTCGCGGAATGGTGCTGAAGGTCCGCCACCTCGTTGAAGTCGTGAAGGATTAGCCAGAATGGCCGACAAGAAGGGACCGAAGAAACCCGCGCCCGCGAAGAAGCCCGCGGCGGGAGCGAAGACGAAGCCGCCCGTGCGCGCAGAGAAGGCGGAGAAGAAGGTCGCGAGCAAGTCCGGCAAGGAAGCGGGCGCGGGCAAA
>DATNMZ010000063.1:0-6022 GCA_035602095.1 Thermoanaerobaculia bacterium | reverse complement strand
CAGGCGTGAGGCCCGGCGCACCGGACGGTAGGCGAGCCGCTCGATCAGGAGGCCGAGCACGGCGCAGGCGATCATCGCACCGATCATCACGATGAGGGCCGAGATGAGCGATGGCTCCTTTCCCTGCAGCCGGCGGGAGAGGTAGTAGCCGGCGTAGGCCCCCACCATGTAGACGTCGCCATGCGCGAAATTGATCAGACGCAGGACACCGTAGACCATGGTGTAGCCGAGCGCGATCAGCGCGTAGATCGACCCCAGCGACAGGCCGTTGACGAGCTGCTGAAGAAAGGTGGTCATGCGTTCGCCGGCGGCGCCGTGCCCGGGTTCCGCCTCACGCTTGCGCCTGCCGCCGGCGTCCGCCTAGGGATTCACCGTTTCGACGTAGACGAACTTGCCGTTCTCGATCTTCAGGACGACGGCCGGCTTGACCGCATTCCGCTCGTTGTTGATCGTGATGTTCCCGGTAACGCCCGGAAAGTCCTTGGTCGCGGCAATCGCGTCCCGCAGCTTCGCGGACTCCGTCGAGCCCGCGCGCCGCAGGGAGTCTCCGAGAATTTTCGCGACGTCATAACCGAGGGCGGCGAGCGCGTCCGGAGCCTGCTTGAAGCGGTCCTTGTAGTCCTTGACGAACTGCTGGATGCGCGGCGAGGGATCGTCGACCGAATAATGGTTAGAGATGTAGCAACCGTTCAAGGCGTCGCCGCCGATTTCGAAGAGTTTGGGCGAGTCCCAGCCGTCGCCCCCCATGAGCGGCACGGTCATCCCGAGCTCGCGCGCCTGCCGTGCGATCGTCGCCACTTCGGTGTAATAGCCCGGCACGTAGATCGCCTCCGGTTTGGCGGATCGGATCTGGGTCAGCTGGGCATGGAAGTCCGAGTCCCCCTCACTGTAGGACTGCTCCGAGACGACTTCGCCTCCGAGCTTCTTGAAATTCTCGCGAAAGAAGGTCTGGAGGCCGACCGAGTAGTCGTTGCGCACGTCGACGAGAATCGCGACCCGCTTGAATTTCAGCGTGTTCGCCGCGAATTTCGCCATGACCGCGCCCTGGAACGGGTCGATGAAGCAGACTCGAAAGATGTAATCGCCAATCTGGGTGACTCGCGGGTTGGTGGAGGACGGGGAGATCATCGGCACCTTGGCTGCCTGACAGATCGGCGCCGCCGCGAGCGAGCGGGACGAGGAGACCTCGCCGAGCATCGCGACCACATGGTTCTGGTTGATCAGCTTGGTGGCCGCCGTCGCCGCCTCCTCGGGCTTCGACTGGTCATCCTCGACGTAGACCTTGATGGTCTTTCCGAGCACGCCGCCGGCCTTGTTGATCTCGTCCACCGCCAGTTGAATGCCGTTGTTGGTCGACTGACCGAAGGTTGCCGTGGTCCCCGTCAAAGAGCCGTACTCGCCGACAGGAATCTGGTCTTTCGAGCCGCCCTTTCCACAGGCGAGAGTGGCCGCGAGAGCCCCGAGGGCCGCCGCGCCGAGGAACGATCGGAGTCTCATTTCTCTCTCCTCCTGCCGTTTCGATGGAAAAGACGCCGTATTCTTTCGCAGAGCGCGCAACAAAGTCAAAACATCAATTCTCTCAGTTACTTCGACTACAATGGCCCGGATTGGATCGTCCGACGCCCGGCCGCGGAGGGGCGCCATAACCGAAGCAAATTTGCCGATTTCGAGCCCAACCATCGAGCTTCCCGACAACACACCCGAAGCGCTCCCGCGCGTGCGGCCGCGCAGCGAGCACGGGATCTCGCGCAAGCAGATCGATCCGGACGCGCTGAAGGTCCTCTACCGCCTGTCGACCGCGGGGTTCAAGGCTTACCTCGTCGGGGGCAGCGTGCGGGATCTCCTCCTCGGGCGCACCCCCAAAGACTTCGACATCGGCACCGACGCGCACCCCCAGGCTCTCCGAAGGCTGTTCCGCAACTCCCGGCTGATCGGCCGGCGGTTTCGGCTCGCCCACATTCTCTTCGCCAACGGCAAGGTCATCGAGGTCGCCACCTTCCGACGCCGTCCCGAGCCGGCGGACCCGAACGGGCCCGAGCTCCTGATGACCTCCGACAACACTTTCGGCACGGCGCGGGAGGACGCGCTCCGGCGCGACTTCACGATCAACGGGCTCTTCTACGACATCTCCGACTACTCCGTCATCGATTACGTCGGGGGGCTCGACGACCTCGAGGCGGGGCTCGTTCGAACGATCGGCGACCCCTATGTGCGGTTCCGCGAGGATCCCGTCCGGATGCTCCGCGCAGTCGAGTTCGCGAGCCGGCTCGGCTTTGCGATCACGCCCGACGCATACGAGGCGATCCTCGAATGCCGCAGGGACATCGTCAAGTCGGCGCCGCCGCGGGTGACCGAGGAGCTCCTTCAGTCGCTGCGCGGCGGGCACGCGCTGCCGACGTTTCTCCTTCTCCGCGAAGTTGGGCTTTTGGACGCGCTCTTCCCGGAGCTCGCCTCCGTCCTGCGCGAGATCGACCCGGACCACCCCCACGGCACGGGGCACGTGTTCTGGGCCCTCCTGGACGCGCTCGACGCCGAGCGACGCCGCGGCCGCGTGTTCGACGACGCGGTGCTCTTCGGTCTCTTCTTCCTTCCGATCGCCCGGGCGCGCGTCCAGCAGGCGGCGCCCGGCGGAGACCCCGATCCCCGGCTCCTCGACCAGATCCTCGAAAACCTCGTGCCTCCCGTCGCGATCCGGATGTCGCTCCCGAACGCCGTCTCCCACCGCATCCAGCAGGCGCTCGCCACCATCGGGCGCTTCTCCTACCGCCCGGACAACCGGGTCGCGACGCGCCGCATCGCTTTCCGAGACGCGTTCCCGACCGCGCTCGACCTCTTCGAGCTGGGCGCCATGGCGACGGGCGTGGGTCAGGATCTCGCCCACGAGTGGAGGGCGTTCGGCGATCGCGCCCGCAAGACCCGCGCGAGCTTCGAGGCGGAGCATCCCCCGGAGGAGGAAGCGGCGCCGCCGGCGGCGAGCCGGCGCCGCAGGCGCGGCGGGCGCGGGCGGGGGCGGGGAAAGAGGCCCTGACGGGAGACCGAAGCCGGGAAACGGGAAACGGGAAACGGGAAACGGCGGAATGAAAAACACGGCCCGGCACGGTTTCCGCTCTGCCGTCTATCATTTACCCCTTCCCGGCGGCCGCTTCCGTGAACTTTTCCAACCAACCTGCGTCTCTTGCTGCTGAGGGCATATTGAGCAGCACCGACGACAAGAGCCTCGTAGATCGGTGCCGCAAGGGCGAAGACGAGGCCTGGAGGGAGCTCGTGGACCGTTTCGGCCAGAGGGTGTACTCGGTCGCCTACCACTTCACGCTGAAGCGGGAGGACGCCGAAGAGCTCTCCCAGGAGATCTATCTGAAGATCTTCGAGAACCTGAACCGGTACGACGGAGGCTTCCCGCTGATCGCCTGGATCGTCTCCCTCTCCCGGAACCTCTGCATCGACCGGTACCGGCGCCGGAAGCGGGAGAAGTCCTTCCGGTTCGTTTCCGACGACGCCGTGGCGCCCCTCCTCCGATCCGCGGACGACCCGGCCGCCGACGCGCTCCAGAAGGAGCGCACGAAAATCCTCTTTTCCGCCCTCGCCGAGATTCCGGAGGACCTGGCCGAGATCCTGGTCCTGCGCGACCTCGAGGGCCTTGCCTACGATGAGATCGGCCGCGCGCTCTCCCTTCCGGAAGGGACCGTCAAGTCTCGCCTCTTTCGGGCGCGAGCCGAGGTCGCACGGCACATTCGCGAGCGGCACGCCGCTCGCGGGAGCGGCATGCTGACTTGCCTCGCGGCCGCTGCTGGAGCGCTCGCATGACCGGCTGCCGAGAGATCGAACGCTTGTTCCTCGCGGACGCTCCGGAGAGCGAGCGGAGAGCCCACCGCGCCGGCTGCCCGTCCTGCGACGCGCTCGCCCTGGACGTCGAGCACTCCGAGCGCCTGACGTCGAGCCTGCAGCGACCTGCCTGGAGCGGAAGCCTTCGGGAGGCGCTGCTCGCGGTTCCCCTGCGCACGCTCGACTGCGACGCCGCCGGGCTGGCCATCGCGGCCTCGCTGGAAGGCGAGCTCGACCCCTCTCAACGGGTGCGGCTCGAGTTCCACGTCTCCCGCTGCGAAGGCTGTCGCGAGGCCTTCGAGACGCTCCTCGGGTTGCGGAAGCTCCAGACTCCCCGGCCCGCTCCGTGGGTGATCGGACGGTTGTCGGCCGCGAAGCCCGGCCGGGCTCGCTCGCGCTGGAGAGGGCTGCTCGATCCGCGCGCCGCCATCGGCCTCGCCTACGCCGCCGCGCTCGTCGTCATGCTCGCGGGCTTCAACCCGGCGGATCTCGCCCGCAAGGCCGGCGGGCAGCTCCGCAGCGAAACCCGCGACGTGGCGGCCGTCGCGGGCAGCTCCTTCGCGGACCGGGCCGGCGCCTTCCAGGACCGGGCGGCCCGCGCGCTCGCGGTCTGGCGCGGCCGGGCCGGCGGATACGGCCGAGCCATCCTTTCGAATGCGATCGCACTCGTTCTGAAGTCTGAAGAGCCATCCCGCCGTCCGCCCAGCCGTCCGCGCAACGGCGACGGGCGGAGCGCGCCGAAAGACGAAACCGCAATTCCGACGTGGAGCGCTTGAAGAGCCGCCCGCTGACCGGAGAAAAAGAGGAAAACGCCATGGATGAGAAGACGCCCTACTCGGCTCCCCCGCCGCCCCCGCCCGGCGCGCCCTTCCCCCCGCCGCCGGCGGCTCCGCCGGCAGGCGCGATGGCGCCGGCCGTCATGGTGCCCTATGCCTCCGGCCACAAGTCGCCCGTTCTCGCCGGCTTCCTGTCGATGTTCCCGGGCCTCGGGCATCTGTACCTCGGTCTCTATCAGCGCGGGATCGCGTTCGGGATCGCGTGGGTCATAGCCATCAGCTTCTCGTCGCACGGCCGCGGCGGCGCGTTCTTCGGCCCGATGATCGCGTTCATCTGGTTCTTCGCGATCATCGACGCCGTCCGGCAGGCGCACGCGATCAACCGGGGCTACGTTGCGGAGTCCGGGTTCGGGCCGAGTCCCGCTCAGATCCGGCGCGCATCCTCGGGCACGGCCGGCCTGACGTGGGGCGTCATCCTCATCGGAATCGGCGCCCTCTGGCTGATCGACCGGTACGTCGACATCGACTGGAGCTTCTTCGATCGATGGGGCGCCCCCGCCGCGTTCATCCTGCTCGGGATCATCCTGATCGCGACCCACGTGCGTCGCAAGCGCCGGGAGAATGAGAGTGGAGTGGGCATGCCGCCGAGGACGGGATAGGTAGACGGTAGACGGTAGACGGTAGACGGTAGACGGTAGCCGGGAAACGGGAAACTGGAAACGGGAAACGTAACCCACACTTTCGGAGTCCTCGTCTGCCGTCTCCCGTCTACCGTCTTCCGGCCAGTGGTTCACCTCCTCTTGAAATACTTCTCCAGCTCCTCCTCGGACATCGAGAGAACCACCGGCCTTCCGTGCGGGCACGTGAACCGGTCGGCGCAGCGAAGCCAGTCGGCTAAGAGGCGCCGGATCTCTTCCGGCGCGAGGTGGTAGCGAATCGTCACGGCGGAACGGCACGCGATCGCGGCCGCCATTTGATCCCGGCGCTCGCCTTCGTCCGCCGAGCCGCTTTCGGCGAGGCGCGCGATCGTCTCCCGCAGCAGCTCGACCGCGGTCCGCTCGCGGGCTTCCGCGGGCAGCGCCGAGATTCCGTAGGAGCGCCCCGACATCGGCTCGATCTCGAACCCCGCGGCGGCGAGATCCGCGCCGCGCGCGGCCAGAGTCTCCACCTCTTCCGGTGTGGCCTCGTAGAGCGCGACCAGGAGGAGGCGTTGGGAGAGAACGCGACCGGAAGCGATGCGGTCGCGGATCCGCTCGTAGAGAACGCGCTCGTGCGCCGCGTGCTGGTCGACGATCAGCAGCCCGGCGGGGCCGCTCGCCAGAATGTAGGACTCTTTGTGCTGGCCGATCACGACGAGGTCCGGCAAATGCTTTTCCGCCGGAGGCGGGGGGTGCGCCTCGGCGGACGGCGTCGGCGCGGGCCGG